>JBJFEF010000356.1:0-3804 GCA_051890435.1 Muribaculaceae bacterium | reverse complement strand
TCAGCCTTGTCGCACCAAGGGCCATAGCCATAACCGGCAGGATCAACAAATACGCGCAGACGGATTGCATTCATGCCAATGCTCTTCATAAGCGCAAAAATATCGGTTTCTACACCGTCGGCAGTATAGAATTTTCTGCCATCGGCTTCCATTTCCGTAGCCCAACTAATGTCGGCTCCTCTGGCAAAATCTTGTGCAGTCGAGTAAAGATAACCGACCAGCATCATCAATGAGAGAATAATATATTTTTTCATGACCGTAAAGATAGACAATAAAAATTGTATTTATAGCATATATGAAGACTAATTGCAAAAAAGTAGGCTGAAAAACCATATTTTTTTGTTACAGACACGTTTTTGCAATTAAGCGGAGTTGTGTTCAGATTTGTGTTCAAAGTAAAAGAAAAAGCACTTGCGAATCGCTTCGTAAGTGCTTGATTTTTTTGGTGTGGTCCCACTTGGGCTTGAACCAAGGACCCCCTGATTATGAGTCAGATGCTCTAACCAACTGAGCTATAGGACCTGCTTTTGGGCACTCGTGGTGCTTTTAGCGAGTGCAAAGATAAGATGTTTTTTCGACATTTCAAGCATTTTAGGGCGTTTTTTTCATTCAATGCCCGTTTTTTGGCGCAATGAGTGCGCAATGAGTGCCTTTTTTTGGTGCAAACAGTGCGCAAAGAGTGATTTTTTATGGCGCAAAGAGTGCTTTTTTGGCAGAGAAATTGCTATCTACTACGCGGTGTGTGTTTTTGCTCTGTTTTGAGATGCAGAATAATGGCTTATGGGTCAGAACTGGAAGTAGATGAATGGCTGTATTTCGGTGCTGCGCATCTGCAGGGCAAGGTAGATGACTGCCACCATCAGTGCCACGTAGGCGATGAATGGTGCACGAGCCATTGCGACTCGGGCGCGGCGCTCAAGGCGTGCGGGAGTGAAGTGGAGCACATAGCCGAGGGCGATGAGTGCAAACACTTTCCAATATCCGGCGAGGAGCTGTGGCAATAGTTCGCCGTGGAATGAGTGGGTGATTTGCGATAGCATGGTTGCCGAATTGGTGAAGTCGGAGTTGCGGAAGAATATCCAGCAGAGGCATACGAAGTGGAATGTGACTGCGACATTGAGTGCTTGTCGCCACCATGGTCCGCGGTCGCCCACGCGCGAGCCGGTGATGGTGATCCACATTTTGTGCACTGCGAGTGCTATGCCGTGCAGGAGTCCCCACACCACGAAGTTCCAGGAGGCGCCGTGCCACAGTCCGCCGAGAAACATTGTGATGATGAGGTTGAGATATTGTCGCACGCGGCCTTTTCGGTTTCCGCCAAGTGAGATGTAGAGGTAGTCTTTGAGCCACGATGACAGGGAGATGTGCCACCGGCGCCAAAATTCGGTGATTGATGCCGACTTGTAGGGGCTGTCGAAGTTGATGTTGAAACGGAATCCGAGGAGCAGGGCTATGCCTATTGCCATGTCGCTGTAGCCTGAGAAGTCGCAATAGATTTGCATGGTGTAGCCATAGACTCCGAGGAGGTTTTCCACGCCTGAGTAGAGCGATGGGTCGGCAAAGATTCGTTCCACGAAGTTGACGCTGATGTAGTCGCTGATGACTACTTTCTTGAAGAGTCCGGTGGCGATGAGCCACACGCCTTCGCCCATCATTGAGTGTGTGACGCAGAGTGGACGGCGTATTTGGGGAATGAAGTCTTTGGCTCGCACGATGGGTCCGGCCACGAGTTGTGGGAAGAACGACACATAGAAGGCGTAGTCGAGCAGCGAATGCAGCGGCTCGATGCGGCGGCGATACACATCGATGGTGTAGCTCAGCGACTGGAATGTGAAGAAGGATATTCCCACGGGGAGGAATATGTCGAGGGCGTCGAAGTGGAGCCCTGTAGCCGATGCCCACACTTCGCCGAAGAAGTTGGTGTATTTGAAGTAGCAAAGCAGTCCGAGGTTGATGCTTACGCTCAGTGCCACCAGGAGTTTTCGCAGTGCTGTCCGTACCACTTGCTGCATAGAGCGTGCGATGATGAAGTCGCTCACAGTGACTACGGCAAGGAGGAAGAAGTAGAAACCGCTACTCTTGTAGTAGAAATAATAGGAGAAGCAGGTGACAAACAGTATTCGGGCAGTGTCGTGGCGACGGAGAGCCACATAGATTGCGATGAAAGCGGCAAAGAGCCACAAGAACACTCCGCTGCTGAAAATCATGGGTTCGGCAGAGTTGTAGCTGAGCAGTGAGATTAGCCGCTGAAGGAAATCACTCATGGCTCACCTCCTCTCTTGCATAAAATGCCTTGCGACGCTCGTTTTCACTTTTCCCGTGCTGCAAAGCATCGAAGAGCAGGCCGGCAATGCGGCGTCCGCCCTTGAAGTTGATATGTGTGTAGTCGAGATTGGCTTCGTGAGCCTTTACCATCTCGGCAATGCTGCCATCGCCGCCCATAGCTTCATAGAGGTTCCAGAAGGCAATTCCGCTCTCGGCAGCTATGGTGTGCTGATAGCGCACCAGGTGCTTCACGCCACTCATTGTGTGCATGGCTCCATCCACCCGCTCGTCGCGGTCGCCGATGCTCACAAGCAGGAATCCCGTTTGCGGCATACACTCTTTGAGCTTTGCGATTGTCTTTTTCATTGCGGTGCGGTAGTAGTTGTAGTCGCGACCTTTGGGAGTGGCGACATTGAGACCGTAGATGAGAATGACGAGGTCGTAGTGACGGGCGCGGTCGAAGCAGCGCAGCATGTCGTCGTGCACATATCCGAGATTTGTGCCCGGAGAGCTGCGCAGGGAGAAATTGTCGAGTGTGATACCGGTGGCTTGTTCCATGGTGGCTCCATAGAAGATGGTGCGGCGAGAACAGCGAGAAGGTCGCCAGCGAATGGAGTGAATGGTGTCGGCAACGGTGAGGCACTGAATTTCATCGGAAGGCAACACTGTGAAGCTCTGCCTTCGGCGTCCGCCATTGATTGAGGCAGTGATGAGGGCTGTATCGGGTGCCAGGAGATAGAGCGACGATTGGTAGCAAGTGTCGAGGCGTGAGCAATATTTGCTTTGTCCGGTGAATTGCGACCATGCTGCGCTGTCGCTGACGAAGTAGTGTCCCGAGATGATGCCATAGTTGCGATTGTAGCTTCCGCCGCCCACCGAGTTGTGGGCGCTCCATCCCGAGGCGCGGTGTACCACCGAGCGTCGGAATCCTGCAATTTCGGAAGCCATAGGCACAAATCCCACGCCACATCCGCCATAACGCTCCTGGAGGAGGCAACGGAGGTCGGCAGTGATGATGTCGCCCTCGATGTAGCTGTCGCCGAGCACAGCGATGCGGAGGGGGCGACCCAGCGAGCCAATGCGGTCGAGAGCATCATAGAAAGGCTCCATGCCGCAACCGTCGGTGCTGAAATCTTCAATACACGTCATGTCGGGCTTGCACGAATCAACCCACACCCGAGGCTTTGCCATAGAAGCGGAATCGGCGGGAATCAGAGGCAGCGAGTCGGCATCGGCAGCATCATTATCGGGGAAAAGGTCGGAAAGCAAATCCACACGGCGCATTTCCACACCACCAATCGAGATATCGGGTAGAAAATGAGCAGCCAAAAGAATTGCCAGAGTGGCAAGAATCAGCCAAAGGACCCTATTTAAGTAGTCTTTCATCATAAAACCGCACAAAATTAGTGCAAGGTGAGCGCACTGGCAAATAAAAACGCAAGTTTTTAATTTGGCAGAGCCGAGCCGCCGCCGAATTTATTCAAAATTAGTGCAAATGAGAGCAAAAGCAAAAAGAAAATAAAATTTTATTTTTGATTT
>JBJFEF010000355.1:0-3810 GCA_051890435.1 Muribaculaceae bacterium | reverse complement strand
GATAAGCACGACAAGGTGAAGGTGCACAAAATCTACATCGACGGTAACAAGGTGCTCAGCGATGGCAAAATCAAGAGCGTGATGAAGAAGACCAACGAGAGCGGAAGCCTCAAGAAGCTCTTCAGCCAGAAGAAGTTTGTCACCGACGACTATGAGGCCGACAAGCAGCTTATCATCGAGAAATACAACGAGCTTGGCTACCGCGACGCCCAGATTCTCAGCGACAGCGTGGTCAACTACAACAATAACAAGGTGGATGTGTATCTCAAGGTGGAGGAAGGACAGAAATACTACATCTCGGGTATCAACTGGGTGGGCAACACCATCTATCCCTCAAATATCCTCGACAACATCCTCGGCATCAAGGCGGGCGATGTGTATAACCAGAAGCTCCTCAACAAGCGCACCACCGAAGACGACGATGCCGTTGCCAACCTCTACATGAACAATGGCTACCTCTTCTTCAACCTCGTGCCCATTGAGCAAAACATTCACGCCGACTCTATCGACCTCGAAATGCACATCATTGAGGGTCCGCAGGCGCGCATCAACAAGGTGGTAATCAATGGTAACGACCGCCTCTATGAGAAGGTGGTTCGTCGTGAGCTGCGTGTGCGCCCGGGTGAGCTTTTCAATAAGGAGGCTCTTATGCGCTCGGCGCGTGAAATTGCCCAGACCGGTCACTTCGACCCCGAGGCTATGGACATTCGCCCTGAGCCCAACGAGGAGAACGGAACAGTGGATATCCTCTTCAACCTCGAGTCGAAAGCCAACGACCAGATTGAGTTTTCGGCAGGTTGGGGTCAGACGGGTATCATCGGTAAGCTCAGCTTGAAGTTTACCAACTTCTCCATCAAGAATCTCTTCCGCCCATCGTCATACAAGGGTATCATTCCGCAGGGCGAAGGACAGACGTTTACCATCTCGGCGCAGACCAATGCCAAGTATTATCAAGCCTACAGCGTGTCGTTCCTCGATCCGTGGTTTGGCGGCAAGCGACCCAATTCGCTCTCGGTGTCGGCATTCTACTCGCGCCAGACGGGTATCAACTCATCCTACTACAACAACAACTACCTCAACAGCGGTTATTACTACAATAACATCTACGGTTATAACAACTACTACGGCAACAACTACAACAACTACTACGAGAACGCCTACGACCCCAACAAGTTCCTGCAAATGGCAGGTATCACCGTGGGATTCGGAAAGCGCCTCTCGTGGCCCGACGACTACTTCACATTCACTGCCGAGCTGGGCTATCAGTGGTATTACCTGAAGAACTGGGAGTATCTCTACTATATGAGCAACGGTGTGTCGAACTCAATCACTCTCGGACTCACTCTCGCCCGCAACAGTATCGACAACCCGCTCTACACCCGCCGAGGCAGCTCCTTCTCGTTGAGCCTGCAAATGACACCGCCGGCCTCGCTCTTTGGCAACAAGGACTGGGATGCTCTCGCAGCTGCCGGAACCACCGATGCCAAGAAGCAGCTCTACAAATGGATTGAATACTGGAAGCTGAAATTCCGCGCCAAGACCTACACTCCTATCACCAACCCCGACGACAAATGGACACTCGTGCTCATGACTCGTGCCGACATCGGTCTTCTCGGCAGCTACCACAAGAGCCTCAAGTCGCCGTTTGAAACCTTCTATGTGGGTGGCGACGGAATGTCGGGAAGCTACACCTATGCTACCGAGACTATCGCCTTGCGCGGTTACGACAACGGAGCCTTCACTCCCTACGGAAAAGAGGGCTACGCCTACACCCGCTTCTGCTTCGAGCTCCACTTCCCGTTCATGCTCCAGACATCTACCACCATCTATGGTCTTGCATTCCTCGAGGGCGGTAACGCATGGACCGATGTGAAGAGCTTCTCGCCATTCGACATCAAGCGCTCGGCAGGTGCCGGTGTGCGCATCTTCCTCCCGATGATTGGTATGATGGGTATCGACTGGGCTTACGGCTTCGACAAGGTGTATGGCACCAAGGGCGGAAGCCACTTCCACTTCGTGCTCGGTCAGGAGTTCTAAACGACTTGAAAACTTAATAAATCAAAAATAGCATCGATTGAATAAACCATTAGAAGATTCTTCGGTCAAATAAGTGATTTTTGTTAACTTAAAAGGATTAAAAACGCTAAACGTCATGAAACGAATAATTGTTGCAGCTTTTGCAGTGCTTGCTTGCACAGTGGGTGCAATGGCACAGAAATTTGCATTGGTCGATATGGAATATGTGCTAAAGAATATTCCTGCCTATGAGATGGCTAACGAGCAACTCAACCAGGTGTCGCAGCGCTGGCAGAAGGAGGTTGACGACCTCGCCAAGGAGGCTCAGACCATGTATAAGAATTTTCAGAACGACATGGTGTTTCTCACCGATGAGCAGAAAAAGCGCAAGGAAGAGGAGATAATGGCAAAGGAGAAGGAAGTGACCGAGCTTCGCTACAAATATTTCGGCCCGCAGGGCGAGCTTTTCAAGAAGCGTGAGTCGCTCATCAAGCCCATTCAAGACGATATCTACAACGCCGTGAAAAAGGTGAGTGAAGAGCGCGGCTATCAGGTGATTTTCGACCGCGCATCGTCGCAAAGCATAATTTTTGCCTCTCCAAAGATAGATATTAGCAATGAAGTGCTCGCAAAATTAGGATATTCAAAATAAAATTGTAATTTTGCACCATAATTCTGAATTTAAAATTTAATAGCATATAAACGACATGATTAAGAAATTGATTTTAGCTGCATTCTTGGCATTGCCAATGTGCATCGCTGCCCAGACTCTTAAGTTTGGAACCGTGAATACTCAGGAGATTTTCAACCTCATGCCCGACAAGGTGACTGCCGAGACTACTCTCAAGGGCGTTTCGGAGAAGTATGAGGCTGAGTTCAAGAAACTTCAGGAAGAATTCAACAAGAAATACACTGAGTTCCAGGCTCTCGACGAGAACACTCCGCAATCAATCAAGGACAGCCGCGCTCGCGAGCTCCAGGAGAACTCTCAAAAGATTCAGAACTTCCAGCAGATGGCTCAGCAAGATCTTGCCAAGCAGCAAGAGACTCTCCTTGCTCCTATCAGCGAGAAGATTCAGAAGGCTATTCAGGCCGTTGGCGCTGAGGGTGGTTTCACCTTCATCTACGACCTCTCTATCCCTGCCGTTATCTACACCGGAACAGGCGCTGTTGATGCAACTCCGCTTGTGAAGGCTAAGCTCGGCATTAAGTAATGTCTGACCAATTTAATTAAATAACTTTTTGCATAAAACAGGCGGTGGCACTTCGTGAGAAGCGCTACCGCTTTGTTTTATCCCTCTAAATCGGGCTTTTGCCGCGAATTTTTGCATAGTGGGGTGGGAAATGTCGGGGATTATGTGTAAATTTGCACTATGGGACGAATTTTGGCAATAGATTTCGGGCGTAAGCGCACAGGTATCGCTGTGACCGACCCCCTGCAGATTGTGGCTAACGGGCTTACTACCGTGGCTACCCACACTCTCATCGACTTCCTTCAGAACTATGTGAAAAGCGAGCCGGTGGAGCTGATTGTGGTGGGATTGCCAAAACAGCTCAACGGACAGCCGTCGGAGAGCACTAAGTGGCTTGAGCCTTTCCTCAACCGCTTGCGCAAGGTGATGCCCGATATGCCCGTGGTGATGTACGACGAGCGTTTCACTTCTACTATCGCACACCGCGCCATGATTGATGGCGGAATGAAGAAGATGGATCGCCGCAACAAGGAAGTGGTGGATACCATCGCCGCTGCTATCATCCTCAACGACTACCTCCAGAGCCGCCGATAGCGGAGAG
>JBJFEF010000354.1:2301-3827 GCA_051890435.1 Muribaculaceae bacterium | reverse complement strand
TGCTAAGAATGGTGGTTGCAGCGATTCGCATCAGAGTGAGTTGCAGATTGTGCAATGTGAAAGCCTGAATGGAGAAAAGCAGGATGCAGAATAGTAGCACCATAGATAGGAGATACTTAATGTAGATGCCAAAACCAAGAGTCTGTATTGACGGGATTGGGTTGGCGAGGTCGTCTTCGCGTGCGAAGTAGAGAGCGAAAATTGGGCGACGAAGTGCAGCGGTGACCACACAAGCCAGTGCATTCATTCCTTGGGTGTTGGTGAAGATGTCGATTGTCAGTCCGAGGAAGAATGCGAGGGTCATACTCCAATTAACGGAGATGTTGATAGGCAGGCGAATGAGGAAATAGATATATACCAAAGGAATGGCTATGCCAAAGATGCAGATGTGGTTGCACACCACTTGCAGCAGTGTGAGAATGATGAAAAGAAGCAGGAATTGCAGAATGGTCTTAATCATTTTTTATCCTCCTTTCCTTTGGCGTTGTCTTCGTCGAGAGCCATGATTTCGGCTTGGCGATTGTTTTTGATTGTGCGCACGGTGCTGAGCTGAGTGAAGTCGGTGGATAGCTCAATGCGCAGGGAGAAGAAGTTGTCGTTCTTGTCCTTGATTTGTTCCACGATAGTACCCACGATGAGACCTTCGGGGAAAACAGATGAGTAACCGCTGGTGACGATTGTGTCGCCTTTGGCGAATTTCACGTGCTTGGGCATTTCTTCGAGTACGGCATGATAAGCGTCTTTGCCGTCCCACACGAGGCTACCGAAGTAGTCGCTTCCTTTCACTTTGCACGAAAGGCGGAATTGCGGGTTGAGCAGAGAGATGACGCGTGCGGAGTGAGGACCAACAACGTTGACGATTCCTACCACACCGTTTTGGTCGATTACACCCATTTCGGGAACAATACCGTCGTTGGTGCCGCGATTGATGGTGATGTAGTTTTGCGGCTGTGATATGCTGTTGCTGATAACGTGAGCGAGTATGAAGTCGAAACCGTGCTCGCCGGCATCGTTAGCGGCAGCAGAGTCGGGGAGCATCAGCTTCACACTGTTGAGCTGGTTGCGTAGGTTTATCACTTCCATTTCGAGCATTGCGTTGCGATTGTGGAGGTCTTCGTTGATTTCGTGGAGGTGGAAGTAGGATGTGACGTTGTTGAACACACCGAAGACAGCAGCGCACACGCGATTTGCCGATGTGAGGAACACATGATGCTGATAGGGATTATTCTGGAACAGCAACATGCAACTGATTGTCACATAGAAAATGAAGACAAACCACGAAAAATACTTTATTATGAAATTAATTAGATTTTTCAATGACAGATAGTTAAAAGAAGTGATAAACAATGCGGAGCTTGTCGGCAACCGTGCATATATATAGCCGAATGAGTGTGTGCCATAACTGAGGTTATGCCACACACCCTTGTCGGAAATATAACTATCAAAGTCTCAATCGCTTAGCGAATGAGGAATGAGAATCGGTTGATGTTCTTGAGTGCAACGCCCGTACCCTTAGCCACGGCGAG
>JBJFEF010000354.1:0-2201 GCA_051890435.1 Muribaculaceae bacterium | reverse complement strand
GCGGAGCCAACGTTGATTTTAATCAACTCAGCCATACGCTCGCCGACTTTCACATTGTGGGCACGACGCATGTGCTCCTGGATATCTTCGGTGAAGTCGTCGCCGGCAATCTGGATGCTCTTGTTGCACACAATACCACCGAGAGAGATAACGGCAATTTCGCTTGTGCCGCCACCTATATCCACTACCATGTTACCTTGAGGAGCCTCTACGTCGAGACCGATACCCAGAGCGGCAGCCATAGGCTCGTAAATCATATACACGTCGCGGCCTTGGGCGTGCTCAGAAGAGTCGCGCACGGCACGGATTTCCACTTCGGTAGAACCTGAGGGGATGCCCACCACCATGCGAAGCGAAGGAGAGAACCAGTTGCTCTTAGAGCTGAGTTTCTTTACGAAGCCGCGAATCATGAGCTCGGCGGCATTGAAGTCGGCAATCACGCCTTTGCGGAGCGGACGCACGGTGCGAATTCCTTCGTGCTCTTTGCCCTGCATCTGACGAGCGCGTTCGCCCACGGCAATCAATTTGTTGGTCTTTGTGTCGAGTGCAACAATTGAAGGCTCATTAATCACAATCTTGTCGTTGTGAATGATGAGGGTGTTGGCGGTGCCCAGGTCGATTGATATTTCTTTAGTTAATGAGAAAAGACCCATATTTCGTAGTAATCGGGTGAAAAAATAGTTATTAATTGTGTTGATTAGTGCTTGAAGTGGCGAATGCCGGTTGTAACCATTGCTACGCCATTTTTGTTGCAATATTCAATAGAATCGTTGTCGCGGATAGAGCCGCCGGGTTGTATAACGGCGGTAATACCGGCTTTGTGAGCAATCTCAACGCAGTCGGCAAATGGGAAGAAAGCGTCGGAAGCCATCACAGCGCCGTTGAGGTCGAAATTGAAGCTGTGAGCTTTCTCTACGGCTTGCTTGAGAGCATCGACGCGAGAAGTCTGTCCGATACCGCTTGCGCAGAGCTGCTTGTTCTTTGCGAGGACAATTGCATTGCTCTTGCTGTGCTTCACAATCTTGTTGGCGAAGAGGAGGTCTTCGATTTGAGCTTGGTCAACGGCTTTTTCGGTGACTTGCTTCAGCTCCTCGGGAGTCTCGGTGTGAGTGTCGCGCTCCTGAACGAGAGCACCATTGAGAGTGGTGCGGCACTGCAGGGCAGGGCGCTCAAACGGCTTGATGACGAGGATGATGCGGTTCTTCTTCTGCTCGAGGATTGCAAGTGCTTCGGGAGAGTAGGCAGGAGCGATGCACACCTCGAAGAAGATTTTGTTCATTTCCTCGGCAGTGGGGGCATCGATTTCGCGGTTGGTGATAAGCACACCGCCGAAAGCCGATACGGGGTCGCCCTCGAGGGCAGCTTTCCAGGCATCGAGCACGTTGTCGCGGGAAGCGATGCCGCAAGCGTTGTTGTGCTTGAGGATAGCGAATGTGGTATCGGAGAAGTCGCCGATGAGGTTAACAGCAGCGTCGATGTCGAGGAGGTTGTTGTAGGAAATCTCCTTTCCATGGAGCTGAGTGAACATTTCATCGAAGTTGCCGAAGAAGAAGCCTTTCTGGTGAGGATTCTCGCCATAGCGCATCACTTTTGCGCCATTGATAGGCAAGCGGAGGGCAGAGGGCTGGTCGCCATCGAAATAGTTGAAGATGTGAGAATCGTAGGCGCTCGACACAGCGAAAGCCTCTTTTGCAAACCAGCGGCGGTCGTCGAGAGTGGTAGTGGCATTGCCATTGGCAACGAGACGCTCATAGAGGGGCTCGTATTGAGCCTTGGAGGCAACGATAACTACGTCGTTGAAATTCTTGGCGGCAGCACGGATTAGCGAGATGCCACCTATGTCGATTTTCTCGATAATGTCGGCCTCAGAAGCACCCGAGGCAACGGTGTCCTCGAAGGGGTAGAGATCGACGATAACGAGGTCGATTTCAGGGATTTCAAATTGGGCTATTTGCTCGCGGTCGCCCTCGTTGTCGCGACGGTTGAGGATTCCGCCGAACACTTTGGGGTGGAGGGTCTTCACGCGACCACCGAGGATAGAAGGATAACCGGTGAGGTCTTCAACGGCATCACATTCATAGCCTTGCTCCTTGATAAATGACTGGGTGCCACCTGTAGAAAGGAAACGCACGCCGTTGTCGTTGAGTATTTTAAGAATCTTGTCTAATCCATCTTTGTGGAAAACAGAGATGAGAGCTGTC
>JBJFEF010000353.1:0-3837 GCA_051890435.1 Muribaculaceae bacterium | reverse complement strand
ACCCGCGACCCCGACCTTGGCAAGGTCGTGCTCTACCAACTGAGCTATTTTCGCATTTTCAGTATTTTAAAAGAACTCATTTCTTTGTTGAGCGAAAAACGGGACTCGAACCCGCGACCCCGACCTTGGCAAGGTCGTGCTCTACCAACTGAGCTATTTTCGCATTGGCTTCGCTTGGCAAAATCGAGTGTCGTTGTTTCGTTTTTGCGAGTGCAAAGTTATAGCGTTTTTTTGAATCCTGCAAATAATTGAGGAAAAATTTTTCAAAAAAATTCCGACTTTTTCACCGATTCGGGCTTAATAGATTGTGGAATAAGTAGATAGGCGATGCCAAAAAATCTTGAAAAAGCGCAAAAGATTCCAATAAGAAGTGCAACGGTCATAGAGCACTTTCCACCTCAGGGGAAGGCTGTGCCGAGTGCGGCTTAGAGCAATTGCAGGCTTAGAGCAATTGCAGGCTTAGAGCAATTGCAGGTTTAGAGCAATTGCATAAATTCGTTGCGGAGGGCAGCATCGGAGAATGCTCCGGCATAGTCCATGGTTGTGGTTATGCTATCCTGTTTTTCCACTCCGCGCATTTTCATGCACAGGTGACCTGCTTCACACACCACAATGACGCCCTTAGGCTTTAGCTCGCGCATGAGAGTGTGGCACACCTCGCCGGTGAGGCGCTCCTGCACCTGAAGGCGGTGAGCAAACGTATCGACCAGTCGGGCGAGCTTGCTGAGGCCAATCATACCGCCATCGGGGATGTAACCAATGGAAACTTTGCCGAAGAACGGGAGGATGTGATGCTCGCAAAGCGAATAGAACTCAATGTCCTTCACCACCACAATGCTTGAGCCTTCGTGTGTGAAGACAGCCGACTTGATGATTTTAGCCGGGTCTTCGCGATAGCCGCGTGTGACGTCGAGGAGCGCTTTTGCAGCTCTCACCGGTGTTTTCAGGAGGCCTTCGCGGTTGGGGTCTTCACCGATAAGCTCAATAATCTTCTTGTAATGCTCAGCAATTTCAGCTACTAAAGCTTCGTCGTAGTTATGTAGAATCATAATGTCACATTAATTCGGTCTTTCACCACAATCATCTCGCGTGCATAGGAAGGGAATTCCTTTTTGAGCTGCTGCATCATCTCGAGGGCTTCTTCGCGTGTGAGGAAGTCGCCCACACGCATGCGCCAAGTGGGTGCGTTGTAGGAGAGGTAGCATCCAAGCTCGGGGAAGCGAGCCTGCACGTTACGCTCGCGCGACAAAGCTTCGCTCTTAGCCGTGCGCTGGTTTTTGTCGGCAAACACCTGAATGCGGTATCCCACACGGTTTTTTATGGTAGCTTTTGTGCCATTGTCGGGGTTGCCGTTTTCGGGGCGTAGCCGATTTGTGAGCTTAGCGGGCTGGTTGACAGTGACGCGACCCTGAGAGGCACTTTGGATGTGCTCCACAATAGAGGCTTGAGACTGTGCCAGAGCCGAGAAGGCGCAAAATGCGGCAAAGAAGAGAAGCAAAAAGCGATTCATAAAGCCGAAGATGAGATTTGTGGTGAATTAAGTGTAAATTATGTAAGGACACGACGCTGCAAAAAGTGTTGCATCGTGTCCTCACATGATGGATTAAAATGTGATATCAGGCAGTAGCCGGATATTTAGAAAGCGGTAACGATGCCCATGAACGACTCAGCGTCGAGCGAAGCACCACCAATCAAGCCACCGTCAACGTTAGGCTTAGCGAAGAGAGCCTTAGCGTTAGAGGGCTTGCAGCTACCACCGTAGAGGATAGTGGTGTCGTCGGCAACCTGCTTGCCATATTTCTCAGCGATGAGGCTGCGGATGAAAGCGTGGATTTCTTCAGCCTGGTCGTCGGTAGCAGTCTTGCCGGTACCGATAGCCCAAACCGGCTCGTAAGCGAGGACGATGTTGGCGAATTGCTCGGCAGAGAGGTCGAAAACAGAAGCGAGCTGAGCAGCAACCACTTCGTTCTGCTTGTTGGCTTCGCGCTCCTCAAGCACCTCACCGATGCAGAAGATCACCTTCAAGCCATTCTCGAGAGCGAGCTTAACCTTCTCAGCAAGAATCTCAACAGTCTCGTGATAGTAGGCACGACGCTCAGAGTGACCGAGGATAACATAGTTGGCACCGGTAGATGCTACCATAGCAGCCGAGACTTCGCCTGTGTAGGCACCCTTAACCTTGTCGGCGCAGTTTTCAGCGCTGAGGCCGAGCTTGTCGCTGTCGATGACAGCCTTAACGGCAGTGAGGTGAGTGAAAGGCACGCCAATCACAACGTCGCACTTGGGAGTGATGCCCTTGAGAGCCTCATTAACTTCGCTTGCAAGCTTTACGCCTTCGGGAACTGTAGTGTTCATCTTCCAGTTACCTGCTACAATGTTTTTTCTCATATCAAAAAAATTGTTAGTTACGTTATATAATGAAAAGTTCTTGAATTTTCGTTTTGCAAATTTACGCTTTTATTTTGTGATTTATCGTAGCTCGAAGTGCTTTTTTTCAACAAATTAGCCAATGAGGCTAATTTTTCTGTGATTTGGGCTGTTTTGGGTGCCTGATGAAGCGCTTCAAGCTGAAAATCACGAGCAGATGGGTGCGGTTGACGATGAGCACGAGCACCATGAGCAGGGCATAGATGAGAGAGAGGGCTTTGAGCCAGCGGCTTTGGTTGAAGTCGGAGCCGATGCCGTCCATGTCGCGCTCATTGGTGATATATTCCATTGAGATTGACTGGAGGGTGCGCTTCCACACCACATGTCCGTCGCGCAGATAGACCACGGCTGGATTGCCGCGAGCAATCATCTTGAGGGTGCTGTCGTCGATAGAGAAAAGCGAATATGAAGCCATGGAGAGGTCGTTCCATTCGGCAACGGCTTTGGCGTCGGCTGATGTGAGGCCTACCACGTCGATGCCGTGAGAGCGGGCATAGTCGTGCATCTCGTTGATGAGATAGGTGTAGGCAATGCCCACTTTGTTAAGATCGGGGAAAAGCAGCAGTATTTGCTCGCCCGAGCGGAGCAGGACGCTGTCGGCAGGAGATCCGTCGAGGGTGGAGATGGCAATGGCATCGGGGGCGTTGTTGCGCACTGTGCCGTGAATTTCGCGGCGGTCAACGTAGGTCCATGTGTCGTCGGGGAGGCTGTCGATGGTGAAAGACCGCTTGGTGCCGTTTTTCTCGTAGGTAAATTCATATTGGGGTTCGTCGGCGGGCTCATAGAGGCTCACGATTGGTGCACCGATAGGGTAGGGACGGAAGTCGATGAGCGGCTGAATGTAGTAGCCGATGAAAGCGAGTATCATGGCGTAGGCGATTGAGAGCAGAGCAACAATCCACTGCACGGCAAAGCCATAGACGTTTTTTACATAGCGGTTGAAGGTGCAGAGGTAGATGATGAGCGGAGTGAGGATAAGGTTTTTGGCAAAAGTAGCCCGGTTGCCCAGCACGAGAGCGTCGCCGAAGCAGCCGCAATCGGGCACAGCATCGGTTATGGCGATGTAGCCTGTGACGGGAAGCATCACGAGCATAGCCGCAAGCATGGTGATGGGTGTGAAGCGACGGTAGATGCCGAAAATCATGAAAATGCCGAGGGCAAATTCGATGGTGCCTGCCGAGACTGCGAGGAAAAGCAGCGACCAGTCGAGGTGGGCGAAGCCAAATGCGGCGAGATATTCGCCGAATTTATACACGCTGCCCCATGGGTCGATTGCCTTGGCAAATCCTGCGAAGGCAAACGTGCCGCCTACCACAAGGCGCAGGAGCAGCACTGTGGCAATGCCGAGTGAGCCATTGAAGAGGCGCGACTGAGGCAGCTTGCGGGGAGTTTCGGGCTGTGTGACCTCAG
>JBJFEF010000352.1:1945-3854 GCA_051890435.1 Muribaculaceae bacterium | reverse complement strand
CTCAATCGCGGCGAGCTGAACACAAACAAGGTGTACAATTCCGATCCCGAGGCGTGGAATACTACATGGAGCGGAACTTTCTATGACACCAAGAACTCCGGCGGAACTGTTACCGCCCAGGAAGATTACAAGTCGTGCGGTGGAGCGGTGTATGTGTATAACTCCAACATCGGCTATGAGTCGGGCGAGGCAGGAACGCTCACTATGAACGACAATCGCTGTATGCGCCGAGGTGGAGCGGTGTGCGTGACGGGCACGAAGGCTTCGGTGACGCTGAGTTCGCTCACTGCGAGCGGCAACAAGGCTCAGGACGGCGGTGGACTTGCCAGCATGTCGCCGAGCGCAACAGCCGATGCCGATTTATCTACCCTCACCCTTGGCGACCTCACCCTCACAGGCAGTTGGAGCCCCTACGGCTGGGGTGGAGGCGTGTTTGTGGAGCGCGGCAAGCTTGTGGTGGAAAACAATGCTACTATCAGCAATTCCGAGACCAAATATGGCGGCGGAATCTATTGCCGCGACCATTCCATAGTGGAAATAAAGAACAATGCCATTATCAAAGACAATGTGGCAAACACAGCCTCCGATAACAATGGCGGTCAGGGCGGTGGAATATATCTCAGAGAAGGCTCAAAGCTCACTGTGAACGGTTCGGTGACCATCAGCGGCAACAAAGCCAACAAGCTTGGTGGCGATGTTGGCGGACTTGGAGGAGCAATCTACAGCATAGAAAGCTCCACCCTAAATTTGGAGTCGGCGACGATTAGCGGCAACAGTGCCACTGAGCGCGGTGGGGCGATTTACATCACCGGCACGTCGAGCAACACGATGGGAAATGCCAACATCACCGGAAACACCGCCAAATACGGAGGCGGACTGTGCTCGATGGGAGGCTCGACCAACCAGATAGGTAGCGCAACATTCGATGGCAACGTGGCGTCGATCAACGGCGGTGCCATATATCTCGAAAAAGGCGGGAAGCTGAACATCACCACCGGTGCCACATTCACCAACAATGAAGCCACGAGCGACGGCGGCGGAGCCATCTGCGTGAAGGTGAACAACAACACCGCAGAAGAATACATATCGGGAACTATAAAAAATGCCACTTTCCGCTACAACAAGGCTTACCGTGGCGGCGCAATTGAGTTTGACGGCAAAGATGTTGCCGCCACTGTGGATTTCACCCTCGAAAACAACGTGATGGAGAACAATGTGGCGAAACTTGGCGGCGCACTGCTCATCAACGAGGCAAAAGTGACCTACAATGGCGGAAAAATACGCTGGAACAAGGCTGAATATGTGGAGGGCGGTCCGAAGACGAGCTTCGGCTACTTCCCTTACAACTGGAATGACAACTGCTATTTGGATCACAAGTTCTCGGGCTTCGGCGGTGGAATCATCATCTCCAAGGACGGACAGCTCACCATAAGCGAGACCCACCCATTCGGAATTTATGAAAACCATGCCGCCATCGGCGGAAACGACATAAGCACCGTGTGCTCCGATTGGAGCGTGTATAAGGGCGACTCGCCGATGCGCGAAGCCTATAAATACTATCCCGGCACGCTGTCGATTCCCAATGCCGATAACCTCGACCTCACCGGCTTCACAGTGCCCGTGCCGAGGACGGCAATCTCGTGGATGGAAGACTATAATCCCGACGACGGAGCCTACTCTGCCGGCACCAATCAGCTGCCCACGGGGCACAACCGCTACTCCGAGATGCTGAAGACTGCCCAGGGCATGAAGAATCTCGCGAAGGTGATGGTGAATCCCGAGAGCACCACGAAGAAGTATCTCCACCTCACCATGGGATATAACTTCGTGTTTGTGAAGTTGAAAAAGAGCGGACTGAAAGAAGGCGAGTCGGCAATATTCCGCGTGTGGTATAAGGGCACGGGAGGCG
>JBJFEF010000352.1:0-1845 GCA_051890435.1 Muribaculaceae bacterium | reverse complement strand
TTTCAAGATATATGATACAATATGGTTAAGAATTGTTAAATTGGGGGGGGTGGTGTTGGAAATATGGAAAATTGACTATAAATTTGTGGCGTGAATAAATTGATGGTATCAAAGGGTGCTTAACCTATAATTCCACTTGATTAATACCTGATGGTCCATTGATGAATCGCAGTTTTGTTGCATTATTTTTAACTTACGAGCTAAATATTAATTAACAAAAAAGTAACAAAAACGAATTACACAACGAAAAAACAACTGCAAGGTTGAAAAGAAACAACTGAACAGCTATTTTTAGAGCAAAGAAACTCATAGGAGCGGAGTGCGTTGCGTGACGATGAGATATTTGCAAGCGTGTAAGCAAGAATTTTTACATAACCTTAACATAGGCTGATGTGGCGAAGGCGGGAAACTGCCGAGCGGCATCGGCGGAGGCTTAACCGCCTCAAAAAAGTGTGATTTTTCAAGAAATACTGAGATGAAACTTGTGTTTCACATATTGATTGCGATTGTGATAGTAGCTGCTGCCACTACCATACCTGCCCGAGCACAGGCGACCGCTATGCAGCCTGCCGGCACCGAAGCCGTGCAGGAGGCTGATGCTGTACCCGGAAGCGAGACTGCGACTGCTGCCGAGGGTGGCGACGATGCTGCCGGAGGAGCGCAGCGACACGAGGTGACTACTATCGTTGACTCTGTTGAGGTACACTTCAAGCAGAGCCGCATTAATCTGTTGCCCGACTTCAGCACCAACCGCCAATCACTCGACCGCATTGCCGACAGCCTGAGCACAAGCTACGCCGACTCGCTGCGCTGGCAGCTGAGCCGCGTGCATGTGATGGGTGCCGCATCGCCCGAGGGTAGCGTGAGGTTCAACCGCTGGTTGTCGGAGCGCCGTGCCGAGGCGATTTTCGGCTATTTGCAGAAGAATTTCGGACTCGACGTGCCCGCCGAGCTGATGACCAACGAATTCCGCGGCCGTGACTGGGGCGGACTTATGGAACTGGTGGCTGCCGACGAGGCTGTGCCTTATCGCGACGAGGTGTTAGCACTCGTTGCCGAGATTGTGGCTGCCAATGGCGGACGAGTTCGCGGCAACGACCCGCTTGCGCTGCTCAAGAAGCTGCGTGGCGGTGAGCCTTACCGCTATATGTATCGCACACTGTTCCCCAAGCTGCGTGCCTCGAAGGTGCTGCTGTGGTATGACCGTGTGCCCAACATCGAATATCTGCCGTGGCGCAACGTGACAACCGACGGCTGCTACTTCGACACCATTCCGGCGCCGCAAGTGCCCGAAATCAAGGTGACATTTGTGTTCCCGCCGGTGCCGAAGCCCTTCTATATGTCGCTCCGCACCAATATGCTCTACGATGCCGGGCTTATTCCGAGCATCGGAGCCGACTTCTACCTTGGCCGTAACTGGTCGGTATCGGCATTCTGGGTGTATTCGTGGTGGAACGCCGACGGTCCGCACTGGTATTGGCGCACCTATGGCGGCGACATCGCCATACGCCGCTGGTTTGGCAAGGCTGCAAACAACAAGCCCCTCACCGGGCATCACATAGGACTCTATGGCCAAGTGCTCACCTACGACTTCGAGATGGGCGGACGAGGCTACATTGCCGGTAAGCCGGGCGGCTCGCTGTGGGACAAGTGTAACTACGGCGGCGGCTTGGAGTATGGCTATTCGCTCCCGATAGGACGCCGACTCAACGTGGATTTCACAGTGGCGGTGGGCTACCTGGGCGGAGAGTGCCAGGAGTATATCCCCGACAAGGGCTGCTATGTGTGGGACAAGACGGTGAAGCGCCATTGGGTGGGTCCGACGAAAGCCGAGATTTCGCTCGT
>JBJFEF010000351.1:2105-3865 GCA_051890435.1 Muribaculaceae bacterium | reverse complement strand
AAAAAGTTTTTTCTACTTATGTAGCAAATAATTAGGCTATGTGAGTTTTTTATAGTAATTTTGTGAGCTAATTTGTCGGCAAAATCAAGCTACTAATTAAATAGTATGGTGAAAATCAGCCTGATAACTGCCACCAAAAACCAAGCATCCACAATCGAAGACACCATTAAAAGTGTTTTCAACCAATCTTATCCCGACATTGAATACATCATTGTCGATGGGAATAGCACCGACAACACCCGTGCTATTGTTGAGCCGTGGATTGAGCGCTTTGGTGGAAGGCTAAAATATGTGGTAGATAGCGACAACGGCGTGTTTGAAGCTATCAATAAGGGCATCACAATGTCTTCGGGCGATGTGGTGGGCTTATTGCACGCCGACGACCGATTCACCTGCAACACCGTGCTCGAATGTGTAGCTTCAGCCATGAGCGACCCTTCGCTCGACCTCGTTTACGGCGACATTCACTACACCGACCGCTTCAACACTCGCTCCGTGAAGCGCTACTACTCGAGCGAGCACTTCCGCCGTGCATATCTGCGCCTCGGATTCGCGCCTCCTCATCCCTCTATGTATTGCCGCCGACAAGTTTTCTCCGATTTCGGACTTTATCGCGAAGACTATCGCGTGGCTTCCGACTTTGAGATGTTTGTCCGACTCCTGTGGATTCCGCGCGTAAAAGCCGGATACATTCCTCTCGACATAGTGGCTATGCGCACCGGCGGGCTCAGCACACGATGGTATAACAGCCTTTGGCTCAACACCATCGAGAAATATCGCGCTCTGCGTGCCAACGGCATACACACAGCCATCCTGCTCCTTCCATTGCGCTATCTGCTCAATCTCAGGCACTACTATCGCAAGTCGATTCCCCTAAAAAACGAAAAATACATCCTGAAATATGAACCGGTTGAATGATTTCGTCACAGCATTGTGGCAATCCCTGCTTAGCTTGCTTAAAATCGTGATTCAATCGCGCCTCTGCACCCACATTCCCAAGCACTCCGGCATTGGCACCGAACTCGTGGTGCTCGGCAACGGTCCTTCGCTGCGCGACACCATCGACCACTCAATGCCTTTCTTGAGCAGCCGCACTATGCTGGCAGTGAATTTTGCCGCTTGTGCCGACGACTTCTTTTCGCTGCGTCCACAATATTATGTGCTCGCCGACCCGCATTTCTTCAATGCCACCGACCAGCCCAACGTGCAACGCCTGTGGCAAGTGCTCGGCAGCGAAGTCACCTGGACAATGACACTCCTCGTGCCTCACCGCTTTGCCTCTATCATGCGCAGCAAAGCCCTTGCAGCCGGCAACAGCCACCTCACAGTGGCGTTCTACAACACCACTCCCGTTGAGGGATTTGCGTGGTTTGAAAATGCCGCCTATAAGGCAAATCTGGGTATGCCGCGCCCTCGCAACGTGCTCATCCCGTCGATAATGCTCGGCATGGCACTCGGATTCTCCACAATCTATGTGGCAGGTGCCGACCACTCTTGGACCCGCACCCTCTCGGTCGATGACGACAACCGCGTGGTGTCAATCCAGCCTCACTTCTACAAAGAAGACGAGCGCGAAGAGAAACGCGTCCGCAAAGACTACATGAACTATCCTCTACATCAGATTCTCCAAAGTTTCTACGTTGCATTCCGCAGCTATTTCACCATAGCCCGCTATGCCCGCCACCGCGGCGTGAAGATTTTCAACATCACCCCCGGCAGCTTCATCGACGCCTTCCCCCGCCTGAAAGTATAAAACCTCT
>JBJFEF010000351.1:0-2005 GCA_051890435.1 Muribaculaceae bacterium | reverse complement strand
AAGGTGAACGCCTCTTTCGTGTAGTGAAAATCGAGCGAAGCCCTGAAATCAACATATTTGTTGCGGAAAATATAAGCATACACATCGGTGCGGCTATATAGCTTAGCCTGATAATTAGGGTCACCCATGTTGAGAAGCGCACCATAGCGCGGATAGAGCGGATAGAGATTCTTTCCCGCATAGAAAGTCTCCTTGATGCCAAATTGCTTCCACTCAGCCACAGCATCCACCAGCACACCGGCCGGCACGCGCCACCCATCGTCATAACGGCGGTCGCGCTCAATGTTGATGATTGGTCCAGCCTTTACTTCAAGACTGTCGAGCACAGTGCGGTGCGACAAGTTAAGCCCAACGTAGGGATTCACCGTGATATCATCGTTCACCCCCTGGTCGTCATAGTTGCTGCTCGATTTTGCAAGATGATTGAGCTGCACCCTGCCTCCCACAATCAGAGCACCCGTAGGATTCCAGCGGCCATTGAAGTTCACATTGAAAGCCTCGCGCTGCACATCGGTCTGCAGCGAGCGCCAATCGAGTGCCACCTCAAAGTAGCCCTTAGGCTTCACATATTGCAGCAGCACACCGCGGATGTTGGGCTGCCAATAGCGCAACGAGTCGCTCAGCAGCACCGTGTGCAGCTCCTCAAGAAGCATTGTGCGCGGAATCATACCCATCGCCACTCGCCACGTGGGCGACTTGTAGCTATAATAGAGCGTGGGGCACAGCTTGTAGTCGCGCCAGCCGTTGCCCATAGGCTGAATCCAGCTCACACCGCCGGCAATGTTATGCTTGCCGTCGAGCAACGACAATCCCACCTCGGGAGCCAAATGAGTGAGAAAAATCGTCTGGTCGGGCGAATAGTAGCTGTCGCCCTCACGATTCTCAAACACACTGCCAAAATCCACACTCCAAGTGAGCTTCGGCTGAGCGTGAAGCCACAATGCAGGCATCACGGCAGCTATCAAAATCAGCGCTTTCCTAAGCATTTTTCTGAAATTATTTATTTTTGATTGTTATATCAATATTTCAAAAAATAGCTATGACGGCATCAAGTTGCTGCCACCATAGCTATCAATATTTTTCGTCGGGCGTTATGCAATCGGCTTGATTTCGGCGATGCCGCGGCGGATGCGGGCTATCGTCTCCTCCTTGCCGATAAGCTCGGTCACATCAAACATGTGCGGACCTTTGCACTCTCCCACCACAGTGAGGCGGAATGCATTCATCACATTACCCAGATGGTAACCCTTCTCGGCAATCCATGCAAGCACAATTTCCTCACTCGGCTTCGAGGTGAAATCGGTAATGCCTTCAAGCACCCCTACAAGCTCCTCCATGATAGCCGGCATTTCGGCGCTCCAGCGTTTCTTGATGTCCTTCTCGGCATAGGCTGTAGGTGCCACATAGAAGAATTTGCCCTGGTCCCAAAGCTCGCTCACAAACGACACACGACCCTTCACCAGCGCTACGGTGCGGGTGATAAACTCGTCGCCAAACTCCTCAGGCTTCACGCCATTTGCCTCAAGCACCGGCTTGAAGAGCTGTGCCAGCGTGGCATCGTCCTCACGGAGCAGATATTCGTGGTTGAACCACGCACCCTTCTTATAGTCGAATTTCGCACCGCTCTTAGAGCAATGCTCAAATGAGAATTTCTTGATAAGCTCGTCAATCGACATAATCTCCTGGTCGTCGCCCGAGTTCCAGCCAAGCAAGGCAAGGAAATTCACCACAGCCTGGGGCAGATAGCCGCGCTCACGGTAGCCCATCGACACAGCACCGGTCTCAGGGTCGTGCCACTCAAGCGGGAACACCGGGAAACCGAGCTTGTCGCCATCGCGCTTGCTCAGCTTGCCCTTTCCGGCACCGTCGGGCTTGAGAAGCAGCGGCAAGTGCACGAATTGCGGCATAGTGTCGGCCCATCCAAAAGCCTCATAGAGCAGCACATGGAGCGGAGCCGAAGGCAGCCACTCCTCACCGCGAATCACGTGGGTCACCTCCATGAGGT
>JBJFEF010000350.1:0-3905 GCA_051890435.1 Muribaculaceae bacterium | reverse complement strand
CGCCCACTGAAATGGACGGTATGATGCCGCGACTTATCAACCGCTTCAAGTGGGGAATGACAGTGGAGCTTTACCGCCCCGACTATGACTTGCGCCGTGAGGTGCTTGCGATGAAGGCTTATCAAGACGGACTTGCGATACCTGCCGATGTGATGGACTACATAGCATCGAATGTAACCGACAGCGTGCGCGAGCTTGAGGGCATAGTGGTGTCGCTGCTCGCTCATGCCACAATGCTCAATCACGACATCACCATCGACTTGGCACGCGCTGTGCTCTCCAATGCTGTGAAGGTGCAGAAGCGCCAGGTGACATTTGAGATGATTGCTGAGACAGTTTGCTCACATTATAATATAGATGTGGATTTGCTCTATGGCAAGTCGCGCAAGCGTGAGATTTCAGACGCAAGGCAGCTTGTGATGTACTTGGCAAAGAAGCTCACCCAACTGTCGTCAACTAACATAGGGTTGCGGCTATCGCGCAATCATGCCACAGTGTTGCATGCCTGTAAGACGATAGAAGAGCGGCTCACCGTTGACAAAGAATTAAGAGATGATATCAATGCAATAGAAAATGAGTTTAAGAGTTAAGATTCTTAAACTCATTTCTTTTTCTCGGCAAATTTGCTTAATTTTGCAAAGTTACGTCGGGGGGGACGATGCTTTGCCCCGATTGTGGGAATCTTACACATTATATAAAAAGGTATAGCTTTGGCAGAGAAACGGAAAATACTGGCAGTGATAAATCCTATTTCGGGCACATCCAACAAGGAGTTTATGCCCGAGACCATCGCGCGCTGCATCGATTCGGAGCAATTTGAGTTGGTGGTGCGGTTCACACAGCACGCCTCACACGCCACGCTTCTCACCGAGGAAGCTATCAAAGAGAACTTCTATGGCGTGATAGCCGTGGGTGGCGATGGCACTATCAATGAGGTTGCTGCCGCTCTGCGCGACTCAACGACGGCACTCGGCATCATTCCATGTGGCTCGGGCAATGGGCTGGCGCGCCACTTGGGCATACCCATGAATGTGGAGAAGGCACTTGAGATAATCAACCGCGACAACATAGAGGCACTCGACTACTGCACCGCCAACGACCGCCCGTTTTTCTGCACTTGTGGGGTGGGTTTTGATGCGCATGTGAGCCAGAAGTTTGCCGAGGCAAAGAAGCGAGGACCGCTGAGCTACATACAGAAGACACTTGTGGAGTATCTGAAATATAGGTGCAAGACCTACAGCATAGAGATGAATGATCGGGTGGTAACTGAGAAGGCGTTTGTGATAGCGTGCGGTAATGCGTCGCAATATGGCAATAATGCCTTTATTACACCGCGAGCAAGTATGCACGATGGCTTGATCGACGTGACGGTGATACATCCCTTCACTCCGCTCGACACTGCGTTGCTTGGTGTGCTCCTATTCACCCGACATATCGACCAGGACACCAATATCAATACGTTCCGCACGTCGGAGCTCACGATACACCGCCCCAAGCCCGATGTGATGCACATCGACGGAGAGCCGATAATGATGGATGCCGACATCAGGATAAAGTGCCACAAGGCGGGCATAAGGATATTTCTTCCCACTGCCGATGGCGATGAAAAGAAGTCGCTGCTGAAGCCTATCGAGAATGGCTTCTGGGACTTTGTGAACACCATTAGGGAGGAGCTTAATATATAGCAAAAGATGGGCTGGGGAGGCAGCTTTGTAACCATTTTGTCATAGCAACAAATGGATTTAACAATATTTATACATCAAAAAATGTGTTTTGGCACTAAAGTAGCTCAAAAACACATTTTTTTATTTGGTTAATTTTTGTTTTTGCCGTAAATTCGTATCGAAACTAAAAGTTTCTATTTTTTACCATACAAATAACCTAAAATTACTCATAATGAGCTATTTAAAATTTGATAAGAGCCTGATGATAAATCTGGAGCAATCACTGCCAAAGGAGATGCTCCGCACAAATCAATCGGGCGCGTATCATTGTACGACAATCGTTGGGTGTAACACACGCAAGCAACACGGACTTCTTGTGATTCCGATTCCCGAGATGGACGACGACAACCATGTGCTGCTGTCATCGCTCGACGAAACTGTGATTCAGCACGGAGCACCTTTCAATCTGGGGCTTCATAAGTACAATGACAACTGCTACAGCCCCAATGGGCATAAGTACATCAGAGAGTATGATTGCGAGACCGTGCCTCGCACCACCTATCGAGTGGGAGGAGTGATTCTGACAAAGGAGAAGATTTTCATTTCGCATGAGAACCGCATCCTCATTCGCTACACCCTTGTAGATGCACACTCGCAGACCACACTCCAGTTCCGTCCGTTCTTGGCATTCCGCAATGCCAACGACCTGTGCATGGAGAATGGCGTGGCAAGCCGTGACTACAAGGAGGTGAAGAACGGAATTGCCACTTGCATGTATGCCGGATATCCTACGCTCTACATGCAGTGCAGCCACAAGATGGAGTTTGTGTTCCAACCCAACTGGTATAAGGGTATTGAGTATATCAAGGACCAGGAGCGCGGCATCCCATATCGCGAGGACCTCTATGTGCCGGGCTATTTCCAGCTGAATATCAAGAAGGGCGAAAGCATTATTTTCTCGGCAGGAATCTCGGAGGTTAGCCCCCGTAGCCTTGCCAAGATGTATGAGGCTGAAATCAAGACCCGCACCCCGCGCACAAGCTTCTACAACTGTATGAAAAACTGCGCAAAGCAATTCTATGTGGAGCGCACCGAAGGAAAATATATACTTGCAGGATATCCCTGGTTTAAGATTCGCGCACGCGACGAGTTTATCGCACTGCCGGGAACGACGCTGTCGGTTCACCACCGTGGCGACTTTGAGCAGATAATGGATACAGCCCAGAAGGCTATCCACACATTCATAGCCGAGGGAAAGACCGACTCGGTGATGCAGGGAATTGATTTGCCCGACGTTCCGCTGTGGGCAGTGTGGGCAATACAGCAATATTATAAGGAGGCGGGCGAGACCGAAACCCGCAAGCGCTATGGCGCAATAGTGAAGGAGATAGTTGACTACATTTTAGGCAACGGTCATCCAAACCTCGAGATTAACGAGTCGGGCTTGATCTCGACCAACGGACGCACTAATCCGGTGTCGTGGATGGATTCGTCGAACCCTGATGGAACACCCATTGTGGCACGCACCGGCTATCTGGTGGAATTTAATGCATTGTGGTATAATGCACTTATGTTTGCAAGCGCACTGTTTGCCACCGATGAGGCTGAGCGCGAGCGCGTGATGAAGTGGGAGCAGGTGGCTGCAACATGCAAGGACGCATTCACCGATATGTTTATGAATGATTACGGCTACCTTTACGACTATGTGACCGGACTCTTCACCGACCTGAGCGTGCGCCCGAACATGATTATTGCAGCCGGACTCGACTACTCGCCGCTCGACCGCCGTCAGCGCAAGTCGGTGCTCGATGTAGTCACTCGAGAGCTGCTCACCCCCAAGGGACTTCGCACTCTCAGCCCGAAGAGCTATGGCTACACACCGTGCTACCTCGGCAGCCCGTCGGAGCGTGAATATGCCTACTATCAAGGTTCGGCACGTCCGTGGCTTATGGGCTTCTATGCCGATGCCTATATTAAGGTGTTCGGCATGAGTGGAGTGTCGTTTATTGAGCGCATGATGATTGGCTTTGAGGATGAGATGACACAAGGCTGTATCGGCTCGCTCTCGGAGCTCTATGATGGCAACCCGCCATTCACGGGTCGTGGAGCAGTGAGCTTCGCTACGAATGTGGGCGGCGTGCTTCGCGTGTTGCGACTATTGAAGAATTTGAATATATAACCAGATTAAACTGCATCATTACCATATATGAAAGCATTAATGTTTGGGTGGGAGTTTCCACC
>JBJFEF010000349.1:0-3906 GCA_051890435.1 Muribaculaceae bacterium | reverse complement strand
TCACACAAAAAAGCCTCAAAAATCGGCGAAAAATGCCATTTTGAGGCTTTAATTGTTAATTAATGTCAATTCAATGAAAATTCTTGTCGAAAAATTATGTTGTATAACATAAAAACACTACCTTTGCATCAGTTTTCATGGTAAATGATTTTTAAGGTAACAAAATGGTTGTCGAGATGACAATTTTGATGTTAGTTTTTAGGTTTATGTTAATGGTATTAGAAGGTTAATTAAGTAAGCGATTCCTGGCAGTGATGCCGGGGATTATTTTTTTATATAGTAGCCTCTACACAACGGTAGCTCTCCTCACCCAATCGCAAAAAAAGCGCACCCACACTGAGTGGGCACGCTCATTCACTTTATGAAACCTTGATATTGTCAGTCGAAGAGATGGCGCAGGCGGGCAAAGATGCTGCGCTTCTCGCTCTCGCTTGGAGTCATGTTCTCCGATCCACGAAGTTTCTCGATAGCCTCACGCTCTTCGCGGTTGAGGTTTTGTGGCACATACACCATAATGTTCACGAGCATATCGCCGTTGCCATAGCCGTTGGGCGAGGGGAGACCCTTTCCGCGCAGGCGAAGCACCTTTCCGGGCTGAGTGCCCGGCTCGATTGTGAGGCGTGCTCTACCGTCGATAGTGGGCACCTCCACCTTTCCGCCAAACACGGCAGTAGGGAAGTCGAGAATCAGGTTGTAGATGAGGTTGTTGTCTTCGCGCTGCAGCTCGGCATCCTTCTCCTCCTCAATCACAATGAGCAAGTCGCCGGGCACACCGCCGCGTCGTGCGGCATTACCCTTTCCTTGCATGCTCAGAGTCATACCGTCGCTCACGCCGGCAGGAATTTTCACTGTGATGATTTCCTCCTTGCGCTCAATGCCCTCGCCGGCACAGTGTGGGCACTTGTCGGTGATGATTTTGCCCTCGCCGCCGCATTGCGGACAGGCGCTCTGCGTCTGCATCATGCCCAGCATCGTCTGGCGCACCTGAGTCACCACACCGGTGCCGTGGCAGTGGTCGCAGGTCTTGTAAGCCGATCCGCCCTTTGCACCGGTTCCGTTACACTCCTCACAAGCCACATAGCGCGGAATCTTCAGTTTCTTTTCCACGCCGTGAGCCACGTCTTTGAGGGTTACGCGCACCTTCACACGCAGGTCGGTACCGCGATTGACGCGGCGACCGCCACGCTGACGGGCACCGCCGCCACCAAACACGTCGCCAAATATATCGCCGAAGTGCGAGAAGATGTCGTCCATCGACATACCGCCGCCGAAGCCGCCTCCGCCGAAGCCGCCGCCCATGTTGCCCATGTTGTGGCCGAACTGGTCGTAACGGGCACGCTTGTCGGGGTTGCTGAGCACGTCGTAAGCTTCAGCCGCCTCCTTGAATTTTTCTTCAGCCGCTTTCTTTTCCTCCTCGCTCTTGCCTTGCTGGCGGTCGGGGTGAAATTCAATGGCTTTTTTGCGGTAAGCTTTCTTGAGCTCATCGGCAGTGGCATTCTTGCTCACGCCAAGCACTTCATAATAATCTCTTTTTTCCATCGTCGTAGTTCTCCGAAAAATATATGTTCGTCGATTTGTTTATAATCGTGATTACTGGCCCACCACCACTTTAGCGTGGCGAAGCACCTTGTCGTTGATTTTGTAGCCCTTCTGCACGGTGTCGATCACCTTGCCCTTCAGCTCCTCGTCGGGGGTGGGGAAGTTGGCTACAGCCTCATGCAGCTCGGTGTCGAAGTCGGCTTTGTCGCTGTCGATAGCTTCCACGCCGTTGCTCTTGAGGTATTTCACAAATTTATTGTAGATGATTTCCACGCCTTCCTTCAGACTCTGCACGTCGGTCTGCTCGTTCATCGCCTGGAGGGCGCGTTCAAAGTCGTCGATGAGAGGGAGAATGTCGCCCATAGCCTTTTCGGCGCCGTTCTTCATTATTTCCATCTTCTCCTTGAGAGTGCGCTTGCGGAAGTTGTCAAACTCAGCCATCAAGAAGAGGTATTCCTTCTTCTCCTTTGCGAGCTGCTCCTCAAGCTTTGCCACTTGCTCTTCGAGAGTAGGCTCGGCAGCCTCGGTAGCCTCCTGTGCCTCAGCAGCAGTATCGGCTTGGTTGGTTTCAGGAATTTCCACTTCGGTTTTTTCAGTTGTGTTATCTGTTTCTTTTGCCATAATATCTTGATTTTATTTTTTGCAAATATCACAAATGCCAAAGTGTCACGCCCACATGAGCACTCACACCCCGGCTTCTACACGGCTGTGCCGCATATAACTATCACAACTCTATATCAAAAACATTGCCAAACTGTGCAAAGGAGGCTGCGTCTGCCATATTGGCACTCTCGAAGATGCCGAATACCGACGACCCCGACCCCGACATTGCCGCATACACTGCGCCGCTATCGAGCAGCCGCGCTTTCAGCTCGGCGAGCTGTGGAAACGAGGCAAACACGCTCGGTTCGAAGTCGTTTTTCAGCTTGCCCTGCCACTCGGCTACGGGGCGTGCGATTATTTCGGTCACATCCATCTCGGGCTGTTGCGGTGTCACGCGGCTGTAGGCGAGCTTGGTGGGCACCGAGATTTCGTCGCTTTTCACAAGCAGCATCTTGTAGCCCTTGAGCGAAACAGGGCAGTCGCTAAGCACATCGCCAATGCCGGTGGCACTCATCGGGCGATTGTAGATGAAGAATGGGCAATCGGCACCAATGGTGGCTGCAAGTGCAGCAAGGCGCTCCTGCGGCACACCGAGGTGGAACACCTCGTTCACTGCCACCATGGTGAAGGCGGCATCGGCCGAGCCACCGCCCAGTCCGGCGCCGTCGGGGATAATCTTGGTGAGGAAAATATCCACCGGAGGAGCGGCAAATTCGCGCTGCATCAGGCGGTAGGCCTTCATCACCAGGTTTTTCTCCACCGGGCAGTCGATGTGGCGGCCATAAGTGGTGAGAGAGGCATCACAGCCCTTTGCAGGCACCACCTCAAGGATATCGGTGAGATTGATGGGATAGAACACCGTGGAAATGTCGTGGTATCCGTCGCTGCGGCGTCTCACAATGTCGAGTCCAAGGTTCACCTTGGCATTAGGATATAAAATCATCTCAAATCACAATTTTCAGATAATAGTTTTAATCGGTCAATGAAGTCTTTTGCTCGAGGTAATAGATAATCAACCATAGCAGCATCGCAGAACATAAAATCATCATAATCGCTACTGTGACGTTTCTCGAATAGATTGCTGAAAGTAGCACCATATTCCAGCGGTAACAAGCCGGTTCTTACAAAGTGCATAGATAGCATGGTCTTTACCCCGCTATGCGTATTAGCCTCGATACCCTTGGATATTAATAACCCTGATGCGGCGTAATAACAAGCATAATACAATCGATTGACTGATGCATTAAAGAAATTACCTTTGCGCATATATTCTGCCTCTTCGAGGGTTGAGTATGCACGGTCGAAGCGATAATTAACCAGATTGAGCCGGTCTTGGTCAGTTAAAGAATCCTTCATAGCAAAACTCCTTCATTTGTTACATTTAGCGAAAATGGAGTTTCCGAACGACGGCTGTTCCACTTTGCTCGTGGCATAATTATCGGACTGATAATCACTCCTGTGCGAACTTCTATACCATAGAGCAGGGTTATGATTTCTTGTTCACGCTCAGGCGTTAGATCGTTTTCTGCAAGGAGAATGAGTAGGTCGATATCGCTGTCGCGATGTGCGTCGCCACGGGCTTCTGAACCATATACAATAGCTGATGCTCCCGGAACCTCATCGGCGATAGCATTTTTTATATCGTTTAAAACCTCAGGTCTCTTCATAATCCTATAACTTTTCTGCAAAGATAGCGCAAATCGAGAGCAAAAGCAACAAGCTTGCTTGATTGTTTTGCCGAGATGCCGCCTATCTTCTACAAAG
>JBJFEF010000348.1:9511-14443 GCA_051890435.1 Muribaculaceae bacterium | reverse complement strand
GACGGCGAGAACTTTGAGGGCAAGTGCAGCACTCACGGCTGTCCGCTCAGCAAGTCGGGTGCAAGCTACGAGAAGACAATAGAAAATCTTGGTGGCGACGCTGAGAATCCATGGGTGATTTGGGACGATGTTAAGGAACTCTATGCGCAGCGAAAAGATGAGCTCCGCAAGATAGTTGCCGAGCGCAAGTCTGCCCAGGAAGAGTGGAAGAAGCAGAATCCCGAGAAGTGGGCACAGCTCAAGAGCTACATCGACGGCGAGGTGCCTGCTATCGACTATGCCGCAATTCCTCATAAGGCTAACCAGGCTACACGCAGCTACTCAGCCGACGTGCTCTCGGTGCTTGGCGAGAAAGTGGGCAATATGATAGTTTCGTCGGCCGACCTTGCCAACAGCGATAAGACCGACGCATTCCTGAAGAAGACCGGAGCGCTTGCTCCACACGACTTCAAGGGCGCATTCTTGCATGCAGGAGTTTCGGAGCTTACAATGGCATCGATAATGAACGGAATAGTGCTTCATGGAGCTATGCAAGCAGCGTGTGGCACATTCTTCGTGTTCTCCGACTATATGAAGCCTGTAATCCGCATGTCGGCGCTGATGTGTCTGCCGGTGAAATATGTGTGGACACACGATGCCTTCCGCGTGGGAGAGGATGGACCTACTCATGAGCCAATCGAGCAGGAGGCACAGATAAGACTTCTTGAGGAGATTAAGAACAAGCACGGACAGAACAGTATGCTCGTGCTCCGTCCGGCAGATGCAGCTGAGACGTCGGTGGCATGGAAGATGGCGATGGAGAATACCACTTCGCCTACGGGCTTGATACTATCGCGCCAGAATGTTACCGACATTCCGGCAATGAACGGAGACCGCTACACAGAGGCTTTGCAGATGGAGAAAGGCGGATATGTGGTGCTCGACGATGAGAACGCTGATGTGGTGCTTGTGGGCAACGGCTCGGAAGTTGGCACGCTCTATGGTGCATCGCAGCTGCTGAAGGAAGAAGGCATCAAGTGCCGCATCGTTTCGATACCGTCGATTGGGCTGTTTAAGCGTCAGAGCGAGGAATACCGTAAGAGTATAATTCCCGACAATAAGCCTGTGTTTGGACTCACAGCCGGACTGCCGTCGGTGCTATACGCAGTGGTGGGCTCTAATGGCAAGGTATATGGACTTGACCACTTCGGAGAATCGGCTCCTTATACTGTGCTTGATCAGAAATTTGGCTTTACAGCACCTAATATTGCAGCTGAGGTGAAGAAATTCATCGGCAAATAAACAGATTACACTACTACGAAAATAAGGTGTGCCACATAATTCTACTTGTGGCGCACCTCTTTTTTTGGGGCTCCATTTCACCCAAGATTTGAGATTTGTGTAGGATTGGGCGGAATAGATTTTGAGATTTGTGTCGATTTTGGCGGAATAGATTTTGAGATTTGTGTCGATTTTGATGAAAAAGATTTTGAGATTTGTGCAAAATGCCGTATTATGGGGGCTTGGAGGGTAACATAATCGCGTATCTACGACACGCTATTGTATCTTTTTAATGGCAACCCCACACAGCCAGTACCTTCGGCACTAACTGTGTGGGGTTAACCATTATCGCGTACCTCCGGCACGCTGCTCGCACCGCTCGCAAGAAGCGGCATTGCTGACGCTCGCCGCCAGGCGGTGTTGCTGTGCTTGCCGCCGGGGGCTGGGTTGCTGTGCTTGCCGCCAGGGGGCTGGGTTGCTGTGCTCGCCAGGCGGTGTTGCTGTGCTTGCTGCCGGGGGGGCTGCTGACGTTCGCCGCCGGGGGGGTGCCCAACTTGCCGCCAGGGGGTTATTGGTAGCGGGATAGGGAGGCGAGGGTGGCGTGGTAGGTGTGCTCGATGTCGAGGTATTTGTTTTTTGCATCGAGGAAGTATCGCAGCTCCAGGAGGTAGTTGAGGAGTGTGATTTGACCTCCGTCGAGGGCTTTTCGCAGCACTGTGAAATTGCTGTTGTCGCCGATTACGTCGCCATACTGTGTGAGCTGCGACTTGAGTGCTACAGCCCGGGCATATTCAGCCTTGATTTGTGCTTCGATGTCGCTCTGGTAGGTGGCACGGTTGAGCTCGTTGGTGATGGCTTCGGCTTTGGCTGCCGACACTTTACGCTTGTTGGAGAACAATGGTATTGAGGCTCCTACGGTGACCCCGTTGAAGCCGTCGCCAAGCTCGTTGGTGTATTGATAACCGAGTTCGAGTTTTGGCAGCCAGCCCATTTTTGCCACTTTCACGTCGCTGCGGGTGGAGTTGTCGATGTGGTTGAAATATTCGGCTTGTGGGTTGCCTGATGCGAACTGGTCGCGATACACGTCGATAGGCTGGAGAATGTCGGCAGGATAGGCAGTGAGTTCGTCGAGGGCGATGCCTTCGATGGGTTGGTTGCCATTCATTCCGGCAAGTTGCTCTTTGAGCGTGTTGCGTGTTGAGCGGAGTTCGTCGAGTGCTTGCTGTGTGGCGATGCGCTCGATTTTGATTTTGTTGATGTCGATTATTGAGGCTTCGCCGTGCTCGAAAGCTTTGTTGTAGAGGCTGTATAGCTCATCGACGTTGTTGAGGATTAGCTGTTGGGCTTCGATTTGGCGATTGATGTAGATTAGGTTGAGGCAAAGCTGCCTGGCACTGAGCAAAAGGTCGGCTTTCTCGGCACGAGTAGCAGCAGAGAGGGCGTCGATGCGGTGTGCGTTGGCACGATTACGCTCGCTATACAATGTGGGCCAGTCGAAGCCTTGAGAAATGCCGATAGCCCACTTGTCGCCTACATTTTTGCTGCCGAAGTTGTACTCAAAACCTACGCGCGGGTCTTCGAGGTTGTTGCTTGCCCGTAGGGCGATGCTGTCGCTTGAGAGGCGAGCTTTAGCGGCTTTCAGCCGGGCATTGTTATGCTCTACCGTAGCCAGGACATCTTCGATTGAGCCTTGTGCCGCAACAGAGAGAGATGCGGCACAGGCGATTAGTGACAGAATTATAGAGTGTTTCATAATTGATTGCTTATTTGGTTTTTCTTAGCCTTGCGAAGCTCGGCAAGATAGTAGAAAATAGGAACTACAAACACATTGAGCGTGGTGGATGAGAAGAGACCTCCGAGAATCACTATTGCCATGGGGCTCTGGATTTCGTTGCCCGGTTTTGTTCCGCTGAGTGCAAGTGGAATGAGTGCGAGGGCAGAGGTGAGAGCCGTCATGATGATAGGGCTTAGACGGTCGGCAGAACCGATGGAGATGCGCTCCATGAGGCTTTTTCCTTCATCGCGTAGAGTGTTGTAGTGCGACATAAGTAGCATACCGTTGCGAGTGCTCACGCCGAGCAGAGAGATGAAACCTATGATTGCCGGGATATTCAGCTCACCCGATGTGAAGAAGAGGATGAACACTCCACCAATCATTGCCAATGGCAGATTAAGCAGGATGATGAGTGACTGGGTGGTGTTCTTGAACTCGTTGTAGAGGAGGAGGAACACAATAATCAGAGCCACGAGCGACGCGATAGCGAGGGTTCGGGTGGCTTTTTCTTCACTCTCAAACTGTCCGCCATATTCCACATAGTATCCTTCGGGGATTGACACGTTGGTATCTATTGCATCTTGAATGTCGGTGACAGCTCCACGGAGGTCGCGGTCGGCAACGTTGGCTGAGATGATGATACGTCGGCTCACGTTCTCGCGGTTGATGGTGTTAGGACCATCGGCAGAGCGAATGTCGGCAACTTGAGAGAGAGGGATTTTGCCTGCGTTGCTGTCGATCATGAGATTCCTTATTTTCTCCATAGAGTTGCGGTCGCCGTCGGCGAGACGTAGGGTGAGGTCGTAGGGAAGTCCGTTTTCATAGACCTGCGAAACCACTTCGCCCGAGAGCGTAACCTCAACGAAGCGTGCAAATTGCTCCATGGTGATACCGAAGCGAGCGAGAAGGTCGCGACGAGGTGTGATGTGGAGCTGCGGGCGCGAAACCTGTTGCTCAACATTGACATCGACAACGCCGGGAATTGACTGTATGTTGGCTTTCACGCTGTTGCCGAGGCGATAGAGTGTGGGAAGGTCGTCGCCGAAAATCTTGATTGCAATCTGAGCTTTTGCGCCCGACACCATTGCGTCGATGCGGTGTGAGATAGGTTGTCCTATCTCAATGTTGGCACCGGGGATAAGTGCGAGTTTTTCGCGTAGTTCCTTGATAACCTCCGACTTTGAGCGGTGGGTGAGCACATATGGTGCTTCGATTTCGGATGCGTTGACGCCAAGAGCGTGCTCGGCGAGCTCGGCACGTCCGGTCTTTCGTGAAAGGCATTTTATTTCGGGGATAGTCATTATGAGTTTCTCGGCTTCGGTGGCAATGCGGTCGGATTCCTCAAGCGATACGCCCGGCATGAGACTCACATTGATGGTGAACGAGCCCTCATTGAAAGGTGGAAGGAAGCTGCGTCCGAGAGTGCACAGCACCACGAGAGCTACCACGAGGAGACCTCCGGTGACCGAGAGAATAGTCTTTTTGTGAGCAAAAGCGATGTTGAGCACACGCAGATAGGCAGCTTTCATCTTTTGCATAAGTTTCGACTCCTTGTCGCTTTCCTTTGGGTTGCCCAGCAAGATGCTGCACAGCACCGGAGTGACTGTGAGAGCCACAAATGTGGAAGCCATGAGGGCAACGATAAAGGCAATGCCGAGAGGGATGAGCAGGCGTCCCTCCATGCCACTGAGGAAGAAGAGTGGGGTGAAGCTGGCAATGATGATGAGCGAGGAGTTGAAGATAGGCATACGCACCTCCTTAGAGGCTTCATAGACCACATGGAGAACCGATTTGCGCTTTTCGGGAGGCAGCTGCTTGTTTTCGAGCAGCCGCTTGTGTACATTCTCCACATCGACAATGGCATCATCGACGAGCGAACCGATTGCGATGGCGAGACC
>JBJFEF010000348.1:0-9411 GCA_051890435.1 Muribaculaceae bacterium | reverse complement strand
AGATTCTTCTTCATTTCGTCGAGAGCCGAGACCACATTGTCGGTGATGGTGTTGGTGTCGGCATTAGGCTGCTTGGTGACGGTGAGCAGTACGGCAGGCTTTGCATTCTCGGAAGCCAAACCGAGTTTAGGAGATTTGGTGCCGAGCTGCACACGAGCGACGTCGGAGAGGAGCACGGTGCCACGACTGTCGGAGCGGACTACGGTGTTGGCAATGTCGGTGAGGCTTGTGGTGTTGATGTTTCCCTTAATGATGTATTCGTTGCCATATTCATAGAGGATACCACCACCCACGTTGTTATTGACGCTTTGGGCAGCATTCTGCACCTCGTCGATGCTCACATCGAAGTGCTTCATACGGTCGAGGTCGAGCAGAATCTGGTATTCTTTGATTCCACCGCCAATCACTTGCACTTCGGCGATTCCACCGAGAGAAAGGAGGCGAGGACGCAAAGTGCGGTCGGCAATGGTGCGGACGTTGTCGAGCGAAGTGGAGTCGGCGGTGAGGCCCACGATGAGCATTTCGCCGAGAATTGACGATTGAGGACCGAGAACAGGCTCTTTCACGCCATTAGGGAATTGGCTTGCAACAGAAAGGAGCTTTTCGGAAACAATCTGGCGGTCGCGATAGATGTCGGTATCCCAGTCAAATTCCACCCACACCACCGAGAAACCGGTGGAAGAAGAAGAACGCACGCGGCGCACACCTGTGGCACCATTCATGACAGTTTCGATAGGGAAAGTGACGGTGCGCTCTATTTCCTCAGAGGCATATCCCGGGGCCTCGGTCATCACCACCACGGTAGGGGCGTTGAGGTCGGGGAACACGTCGATGTCGGACTTGAGGACGTAGTAAGAGCCACCCGAAAGCAGAAACAGAATCATCACGATAATCAGGATTCTGTTGTGCAGAGCGAAATTTATAGTCTTGTTAAGCATAGTAGCAGAATGGGGGATTAATGGTTGTGGTCGTGTCCGGGAACGGCACCGGCATTGGATGCCATTTTAATCATGATAGCGCCGGTGGTGACAAGGTCGTCGCCCTCCTTGATGCCTGAGAGCACTTCAACTTGCTTGCCATTGTTCATGCCAAGAGTAACAGGGTGCTTCATGTAGCAGTCTTCGTCGATGCGTACATACACGAAGTAGTTGCCTTGCTCTTCGGTGATAGCCTCCATTGGTGCAACGATGCAATCGTGCTTCACCGCGCCGATAAGGAACACCTGGGCATAAGAGCCTGGGATCACTTTGCCATCGTTGGTGAACTCGAAGGTGACAGGGATGTAGCCCGGAGTGGCTGTGGCAGCAGAGGCTGATGATACGCGGCGTCCGCCCAATTCGCGAAGGTCGAAAGCCACGTCGCTATAGGCAGGCTTGAATGTGGCTGTGGTGAATTGAGGCAGAGCTGCGGCGTAGCGCTCGGGCAGGTCGGCACGGAGAATGAGTCGGGAGTTCTTAGCCACTACGGCAATTGGAGCGCCGGTCTCTACATAGTCGCCATCGGCAACAAGGAGCGAAGTGACAGTGCCGGCAATGGGGCTTGCAGCCACGCTGCCGGCGGGGCTATGACTATTGTAGGCAATAGAAGCTTTCTCGAAGGCTTCTTTTGCGGCATTATATTCCTTTTGGGTGACAATTTTCTCATTATATAGAGGCGTGATGCGCTCAAGCTCGCGACGGGCTGTCTCGTAGGTGATGCGAGCATTTTCGTTTTGGTCGCCACCCACGATGTTTTGAGCAGAAATGTTGCCGAGGGCACCACCTTGATTGACGAAAGAGCCAATCACGGCGTTGCGGTTGAGCCTGACGACGCCCGAAGAGCGGGCAATCACAGTCACTTGGTCGCCCTGAGCAGGGTCGATACGTCCGGCGACGCTGATAACGTCGTTGAAATCGGATTTTGTAATTTTTGTGGTTTTCACGCCGAAACGCTCGGCTTGCTCGTGAGAGAATTCAATCTCACCGGCAGCATGTTCATGCTCGCCTTTGTGTTCGCCCTCGTGTTCGTGCATTTCGTGGTCGTGGTCATGATCGTGGCTCGCCGAGGTTGCACCACCACAAGCAAACAGTGCCGGCATCAATGACAATGCTGCAAAGATTGGCAGATAATTGATTTTCATAATTGTCGTGATATAATTTTGTTAATATTAAATCGGGATTAAAATAAATAGGGTGGCATCACCCTTTTAATGTGGGTGTGCCGGATTATCTCATAAAAAGATGGAGGAAGTGCTGATTAAAGCACAAAAGGGGGCGCACGAAGCCCTGAAACGTGATATTTTGCGGCTGAAATATAGCCAATGGTGCTAACGATGAAATGCGGGGTGGAATTATCGGCAAAAAATTCGCTGATTGTGTGGTTGAGTATGCCGATAAACAGCAGAGAGAAACAGAGTTCGCTGTGCTGGATATTAGTGGGACGGGAAGCCTGCTGAGTGCTCAGCTTGAGGGTGCAGCAGTCGTCGTCATCGGCTGTGTGATTTTGGTTGTGGTGTGAGCATTGATGAAATAGGCACGTGTGATTGTCGTTGTGACCGTGAGAGTCACACGACTCGAAGACGGCAATGTTGCCGTCGGCATCATGGTGGTGAAATTGCAGCACCGAGCTGAACAAGAACACCGCCACCATACAAATTGACACTATGGAGAACCATTGTTTCATCAAAGGGCAAATTTACAGCAATTTTGCCAATTCTCCAAAAAATTATCTTCATCCTTGCAAATATACTTCAAGATTTGGGCATGCAGATTGCTTTAGCGGTGGCAGAATGGGGCATATTTGCAGTAGGCGCAGTTACTGGGGGTGGGAGTCTGCTTGAAGGGTTGGTTTGGGTCGAGAAGCTCATTGATTATTCCATTAAACCCACTGATGAACATATCATTGAGCTTTGCTGAAGATGTGATAGGATGGGTGAGATAGTCGGTTACCGGCATTTTATTGATTGAGAATCCCGACTCCTTCATCTTGTTTACTTTGTAGATTACGGGCTGTATGGGTTTGCTGCCTAAGCCTTTATCGTGGGCATAGACGTTGCAATAGAGCAATAACTGGAACATGGCTTTTCTGCGCTTTCCGCTATTATCACTGAAGATGTTGTTGAATGAAGATGCTTTAGTTAAGTCGGAGCCGGTCTTGTAATCGACGATGCGCAGGTGCTCATTCCCGTTATCGTCGATAACAGCATCAACGCGGTCGATGTATTGGCGAATGTTTATACCATTCCAATGGACTTTTTGCTCTTCCTCACATTGAATGATACGGAATTTGCCGAGCGACTTATCGTAGTTGAGGATACTCTTGATGAAGAATCGGATGGCATTCCCGACGATGATGGTTTCACCGTTTGGCGCCGCGTTAGGGTCGTGGGTGTAGTGCTTGGCAATGTAACGCTTGATGAGGCCGTCGATGTTTGGCTCGAGTTTAGTGATTAAATCGGGCGTGATGACTTTGTTGCGAGGATAAAGGTCTTTCATCACATCGTGGACGATGGTACCGAGAGTGCTGGCGTCCATAAATTCGCTTACATCGTCGGCAATATTGAGGTTTTCCACTTTTTCGAAGTAGAACGATAGCGGGCAGTTGATGTAGTGATTGAGTGAACTTGCCGAGAGGAAATGACCAGAGCCGGGGACGGTGTAACGCTTGATGAGCTGCATGATGCGGTCGGTCTTTGTTACACTGACGTCGAGGTCGGCAGGGGCATTGATGGAGAAATCGAGGACTTTGAGGTTGAGCTTTGCATCGGGATAGAGAATGCGCAGCTGCTCGATGTAGCGAGAATACTCGCCTGAGCCTATTGACTGACGTCGGGCATCGTAGAGCAGAGTGACGTGCTTTGCGCGAGAGATTAGGCGGAAGAAGTAGTAGGCATACATGCAATCCTGAAATTCTACGGTAGCCATGCCGAAGCCGCGGCGCAAATTTGCGGGGATGAACGAACGGGAGAAGTGCTTGCGTGGGAATACGCGCTCGTTCATGGAGAGAATGATGACGTTGTCGAAGTCGAGGCATCGTGTTTCGAGTACACCCATAATCTGGAGACCGTGAAGAGGCTCGCCTTCGAAGGCTATAGAGACAGAAGACACCATGCGTGAGACGAGATAGAAGAACGTGTTCTCGTTCATGGGAATGTTGTATTTTGAGATGGTTCCCGACAGATTGGTGAGGCTGTCCATAAACTTTGAAATCATTCCCATTGCCACAGATTGGGCTTGTACTTTGCCTTGAGCAATAAGTCCGGCTTCGATGAAGCGCACAATGCGGTTGAGGAATGTTACGAGCATTTCGCTTGTGTAGGATGAGGGTATAGGCTTGAAAATAAGCTCGATAGAAACGCTGTCGTTATCTGTTTGGCATTGGCGTAATTGTTCATTTATTTCAGAGTAAGATATATAGAACTTTCCGCTCACAGCCATGAATTTGCTGAGACTGGCGCATTGCTGCTCATTGATGAGCTGCATGAAAGGGTGTGAGATGAGGTCTTTGACGTCTTCGTGGAAGAAGATAAAATCGTCTTTGTGTTTGCGCGACTGCTTGTGAAGGCGGGCGATGCGATTGACGAGCACTGCAATGTCGGAAAGGCGAAGCGGATAGCCCATGGTGATGTTTACGCCGGTGATTCGGTCATTGAGAGAGTCGAGAATAGGCATGAAGAGAGCTTCGTCGGGCAGGACGATAGCAGTGTTGATGGCATTGTCGGTGTCGGTGATAGCACCGGAGTCGATGAGGCTATCGATTACTTTAGAGGTGTATTTAGCCTGACCGATGTTGGAAGGTATTCCGATGACGTCGATAGGGCAGAACTCAGTGATTTTGGTTTCGCCGAGATCGAGCTTTGAGGGGAACATCTTTATGTTACGGGAGATAAACCAGGATGCTTTATTAGCCTCGTGTGTCAATGCCGGAGAGTTGCAATCCCAGTAGTAGTCGGCAATACCTTTGTCGCCGAGAGCTTTGAAAATTTTTATTTCGGAGAGCGAGAGCACATTGAAGCCCACAAAGACGTATTTGCTGAAAGGGAAATCTTCGGCACCCATTTGAGTGACACGGTTGACGGCTTCGCGATAGATTCTGCCTGAGTAGGAGAGGTGTTGCTCAGAGAGCCGCTTGTTGAAGTTGACGTAGAGAGGATTGAGCGCATCCCAGATTTCGGTGAAACGGTCGGTCGATTTGGTGCCATACACGCTGGGGTCGCTCCAGAAACGGTTGTCGTCGGCAATTTGGTGTGTATAGGTTGTTCCGAAGTAGTCTTCAATTACTTTCACTTGCTCAGGAGTGAGGAAGTTGGATCGTATTTTCTTGAGGTCGCGAATGTTCTTGAATATTTTTTGCGGGTCGGCGAGATATTTGTCCACGTCGTTGAAGTCGTTGAGAATCACGTCGCCCCAATAAGAGAAACGGTCGAAAGGCTCGGCGCGGTCGCCCATAATGAGCTGATATTCTTGATAGAGGATGAAAAGCTGCTCAATCTTTGAAGGCTCTACACTGCCGGTGAGTTCGGTGAGGAAATCGGTGATGCTCGTAACGCAAGGCGACAGCATAGTGCGGCCGGCGATTTGGGAGAGATCTTCGATGAAAAACACGCTACTGCGTCGGTTGGGGAAGACGAAGCAGAAATTGTGAAGCTTATCGGCATATTTGTTGACGAAAGCTTGAGCCACAAGGCGCAGGAAAGGAGTGTGAGCAGAAGTATTCATGGGTGAAAGAAAATAAACAGTCTATTTCTTGATGAGAATTGTGATTTTGATGGCGAAATCGAAGAGAACAATTTTGCCGTTGGCATTGCCTTGAATGTCGGCATCGGCACGTTCGATTTCGGCAATCATTCGTTCTACGTTGCCGGCGTTGATGAAAGGTGCGAAGCGGGTGCTGAATTGTTCCTCAGATTGGTTGAGGTAGTTTAGCCCCGGTGTGTGGAGATTGTAGATGAAGTTCTCGCGAATCATTCGTGCGGCATATTGAAGGAAACGCCTGGCTTTTTCGCGCTTGAAGGCATGGACCTCTTCCGACCACTTTTTGAGAGCTTTCAAGTCGCGGGAGTAGGCTTGACGCATAAGAGTGGTGAAATATTGGAAAAATTCCTTGTTTTCGCTGTCGAGCGAGATGCTTTCTTCGGCGGCGAGGATATTGCCATCGGCAGGAGCGGCGACAGCGAGGGCATCTTGCTCGCTAAGAGAGTAGCGTGCCTGGAGATAGGCGGCGACTTCGGGGGTGGAAAGCTTTTTCATCTCAAGGCGCTGAGTGCGCGAGAAGATAGTGGGGAGAATGTCTTTGGCGTTGTCGCTCACGAGAATGAAAAGCGAGTCGCTGAAAGGCTCTTCGAGGAGCTTGAGGAGCTTATTGGCGCAGTCGTCCTTCATTTTCTCGGGGAGCCACATTATCAAAATCTTATATTTTGAGGAGTAGCTCACATAGCTCATCTTACGTAGGATGTTGTCGCTCTCGTCAACGTAGATTGAAGGCTGAGAGTTGCCTGCATCGAGAGTGTCGAGCCAGTGCTGGAAACCTTCGACGGGATTGTTGAGTAGAAACGTCTTCCACTCGGTGATATAGTCATCGCTCACGCGGTCGCTTGGTGTCTTCACATAGGGGAATGAGAAGAAGATGTCGGCGTGATTGAACGAGAGGTGCTGCTTGCACGAAGGGCACACGCCGCACGGCTCGCCATTGGTGCGATTGGTGCAGTGAATGTATTGAGCCATAGCACGGGCGAGCGACAGTTTGCCGGTGCCCGGTGCTCCATGAATGAGCAGGGCGTGAGGAATGGTGTCGGAATCGACGATGTGCCTGATGTAGGCTTTTGCAGCCTCGTTGCCAATTATATCGCTGAAATTCATGACGCTTTCTTTTGTGGTGGTGAGGTGAGGTGAGATGGATTAATAGATGTTTTGAGCCACGCGGCGCACACTCTCGGTGGCGTTGTGAGAATAGAAGTGGATGCTTGGCACACCGTGGGCTATAAGGTCGCGTGCTTGCTCGGTACACCACTCGATGCCCACTTGCTTGGCGGCATTGTTGTCGGGACAACGGCTAAGTTCAGATGCAAGTTCGCTGGGTAGGTCAACGTGGAAAACCTTCGGTAGCACTGTGAGCTGGTTGCAGTTGACGATAGGCTTCACCCCGGGGATTATAGGCACGTTGATGCCGGCAGCGCGGCAACGAGCCACGAAGTCGAAGTATTTGCTGTTGTCGAAGAACATCTGTGTGACGATGTAGCTTGCGCCAAGGTCAACTTTGTTTTTGAGGTAGGCGAGGTCGATATCGGCGTTAGGTGCTTCGTCGTGTTTCTCGGGATAACCGGCAACGCCATAGGAGAATTTGTTGTCGCTGACGATATCCATCTTGGTGCCGTCGGCGAAGAATCCGTCGTTGAAAGCATTGACTTGCTTTTCGAGCTCGTAGGCGAAGGAATGGCCGTTCTCGACGGGAACGAAGCGGTTCTCGTGCTTCGCTTTGTCGCCTCGTAGGATAAGGAGGTTGTCGATACCGAGGAAGTTGAGGTCGATGAGTGCATATTCGGTTTCGGCTTTAGAGAAGCCGCTGCAAATCATGTGAGGCACGGCAGGGACACCATATTTCTGCTGTATGGCTACGGCGACGGCTACGGTGCCCGGGCGGCTACGCTCGGTGATGCACCGGTAGAGACCGTCGGAAGTGCTCTTGAATACCATCTCACTGCGGTGAGTGGTGATGTTGATGTAAAGAGGGTTGAACTCCATCAGCTTGTCGATGTTGCTGAAGAGCTGATTTATGCTTTTGCCTTTCAATGGAGGGAGCACCTCGAATGAAAAGCCGGTGGATTTACGGTTGGAAAGAATTTCGCTTACGTTCATTTTGTGCATTAATATATAGTTTGTGCAAATTTAGTCAAAAATTTCGGGCAATTGAGGAGATTCAGATAAAAGAATTAGAGTATTCCCTGAATTTCGCTGAGTGACGACACGATGAAGTGGGCATTAGGGCAGTTGGCAGCCGGTGCGTTGTCTTTGTTGAAGAAGATTGTGCGCCACCCGGCATTATGGGCACCGCAGATGTCGGCTTCGTAGTTGTCGCCTATCATCACGCTTGTGGCGGCTGAAGCTCCACACACTTTAAGGGCATACTCGAAGATGCCGGGCAAGGGCTTGGTGATGCCGCAATCGTCGGAGAGGATGATGTGCTTGAATAGATGAATGACACCGGCAGAGGTGAGCTTTTGTGCTTGCACCTGCTTGAAACCGTTGCTCAGAATGTTCACTTTGTAGCCTTTGGCATTGAGATACTCGAGAAGCTGTCGGGCACCGGGCACCAATGTGGATTGCAGCGACAGGAAGTGAAGATATTCCTTATCGACGATGGCACCCATCTTGAGGCAGTCGCCGGAGTAACCTGAATGCTCAAGCGTGTATCGGAAACGCTCGGTGGTGAGGAAATCTTTGGTGATTTTGCCATAGTGATAGAGGTCCCAAAGCTCTTTGTTCTTGGCGAGGTAGATAGCCTTGAACACTTCGTAGTCGGGGCAGAAATCGGCAAAGCCGAAGTGGTCGAAGACGTGACGCAGAGAGAGCTTGGAATTGGCGGTGAACCACCAAACGGTGTCGTCGAGGTCGATGAAAACGGTGGAAATATTCTTCATGAAAAGGTGCGAGATAAAAAAATGAGCAGGTGCGAATATAAGAAACAACATTCCCGGCAATGGCTTGCCGAAGCATTGCGCATTGCCGGGTGTTGCGTTATTCTTAGAGCAGGAGTAGCTAAGAATGTGCGGAATTACATGTTCATACCACCGCAGCAGTGGATAACCTGACCTGTAACATAGGATGAGAGGTCGCTGGCGAGGAATGTAGCCACGTTAGCAACATCTTCGGGAGTACCACCACGGCGCAAAGGAATCTGTGCAGCCCACTGCTTGCGAACGTCCTCGCTGAGAGCGGCAGTCATGTCGGTGATGATGAAACCCGGGGCGATAGCGTTGGCGCGAACACCACGCGAACCGAGCTCCTTGGCGATAGATTTTGCAAGACCAATCATACCAGCCTTAGAAGCCGAGTAGTTGCACTGTCCGGCATTACCCGAAACGCCCACAACCGAAGCCATGTTGATGATAGAGCCACCCTTTTGGCGCATCATGATGGGAGTGAGAGCGTGGATAAAGTTGAAAGCCGACTTGAGATTTACACCGATAACGGCATCCCACTGGCCTTCGCTCATGCGCATCATCAAGCCGTCTTTAGTGATACCGGCGTTGTTGACGAGAATGTCGATGTGTCCAAAATCAGCGTGAATCTGCTCAACCACCTTGTGAGTTTCTTCAAAGTTGGCAGCATTAGAAGCATAACCCTTAACCTTAACGCCAAGAGCAGCTATTTCTTCTTCAGTCTTTTTTCCGTTTTCGTCGATTACGAGGTCGGTGAAAGCGATGTCGGCACCTTC
>JBJFEF010000347.1:0-14501 GCA_051890435.1 Muribaculaceae bacterium | reverse complement strand
GCTACAGCGGCATCGACCCCGAGCTTAGCAATGGTATCGACCGCGAGGTTTATCCTCGTCCGCGCACGTTCAATGTGGGTGTGAATCTCAACTTCTAAAAATTCACGGCACAGCAATCTGTTGTGTGTGTGAACAACCAAAAATTTTTATAAAATCCCGAACAATTTAAGACAAAACAAAGATGAAAAAATATATTTTCTTGTTTTTAGCAAGCATTTTGTGCCTTTCGTCGTGTGTAGGCGACCTCGACACAATGCCTTTAGACGACAATCAGCTTGTGGGCCAGCAGGTGTATAGCACCAAGGACGGCTACCTTGGCGTCCTCGCCAAGTGCTACGGCTCATTGATTCTCACCGGCCAGAAGGGCGGCGACGGTGGCGATGGCGACCTCGAAGGCGCCAACGAGGGCTACTCGGGCTATGTGCGCCTCCTTTTCTACCTCCAGGAGCTTTGCACCGACGATTTCCTCATGCCTTCGTCGTCAAACGGTTTGCGCAAGTGCCTTAACCTCCAGTGGACTTCTTCAAACGCTTCGGTTATCACTTGGACCTATCAGCGCCTCTACATGTCGATTGCCTACTGCAACGAGTTCCTCCGCGAGTGCACCCCCGACAAGATGAAGGCTTATGGCGTGTGGAACGAGATGAGCGGCGAATACCTCGCCTATCGTGCCGAGGCTCGCTTCATCCGCGCCTATTGCTACTCTATGCTCTGCGACCTCTTTGGCGGTGTGCCCTACATCGACGAGACCGTGGGTGTGAAGGATATCCCCGTGCAGATGACACGCAAAGCCACTTTTGAGTATGCCGAAAGCGAGCTGAAAGCCATTCTCGGCGAATCGGCAAGCGAAGACCTCCTCAAAGAGCCGGGACAGAACGAATATGCCCGCGTGGATAAGGTGGCTGCATGGTTCCTCCTCTCTCGCATGTATCTCAATGCAAAGGTTTGGACCGGCACAGACCGCTACACCGACTGCCTCACCTATGCCAAGAAGGTGATCGACAGCAACGCTTATCCTCTCGCAAGCGACTACCGCCACATCTTCCTCGCCGACAACAACACTTGTCGCGAAATCATCTGGCCGCTCGCTCAGGATGGTCTCCGTGCACAGAGCTCGGCAGGTACCAACTTCTATGTGAAGGCTTTTGTGAATGGCCCGATGAATGAGCTTTACCAGACCGGCGTAGGCTCGAAAGGATGGGGCAACGTGCGTGCCAAGATGACTCTCGTTGACGCTTTCGACCCTGCCGACGTGGCTTTCCGCACCGACGACACTTGGGGTAACACCAAGAACGACAAGCGTGCACAGTTTATGACTGCTCTCGACAACCAGAAAAAGGAAACATGGGACAACAATCAGGCTATGACAAGCACATTCACCTGCGGTTACGGCTACATCAAGTGGCGCAACGTGACCAAGGACGACAAGGAGTGCGCTTCGGGCATCACCTACTCATCAATCGATTTCCCAATGTTCCGCACCGGCGATGCCTACCTCATGGCTGCTGAGGCTATCCTCCGCTCTAATGGCAACCGTGCCGACGCTTTGAAATATGTGAATGAGATTCGTGAGCGTGCCTATATGTGTGGCAAGTATGCCAAAGCCGGCGTTTCGTCGGCTGTGCACGGCGACATCACCGACAGCCAGCTCACCCTCGACTTCTTGCTTGCCGAGCGTCAGCGCGAGATGGCTTCGGAGCTTACCCGTCGCACCGACCTTATCCGCTTTGGCAAATTCACCAAGGGCAACAACTGGGACTGGAAGAACGGCGAGCGCCTTGGCGCCGATGTTGATGATTTCTATGCCCTGTTCCCAATCCCCGAGAGCGAGCTTACCAACAATCCAGCTCTCGAGCAGAACGATGGTTATAAGTAATAATTGGGTCGCACGTCAGGGGTAGGGCGTATGATGCCTGCCCCTGGCTTGCTCATCCCGATGCTTTTTACTACTTTTGCAAAAAATCCAACCTATTACCGACATGAAACGATTCCAAATTCTTCTGGCGGCTATCGCTTTGCCTCTTGTGGCGTTGTGCCAGACTACGCCCGAGGAGGTGATGGCCGACCTCAATAAGGCCGGTGGCGTGTATTATGCCTATCCCGTGACCGAGTCGCTCAACACTCCCGCACCAAAGGGCTATGAGCCTTTCTACATCAGCCACTACGGCCGTCATGGCTCTCGCTATCTCATTGGCGACAACGACTATGAGTGGGTGCTAAAGCTTATGCGCCGTGCCCACGAGGCTAAAGCCCTCACTCCGCTTGGCGAGGATGCCCTCAAGCGCATCGAGCTGGTGTGGCTCGAGGCTGAAGGACGCGGTGGCGACCTTTCGCCCCTTGGCGTGCGCCAACACCGCGGCATTGCCGAGCGCATGATTACGGCTTTCCCGCAGGTGTTTAAGGGCGAGCCTACAATTTCGGCACGTTCCACCATTGTGATGCGTTGCGCCATGAGCATGGATGCCTTCTGCGAGCGTCTAAAGGAGATTAACCCCAAGTTGCAGATTACACGCGAGGCAAGTATGCGCTACATGAACTACCTCAACTATCACAGCGAGGAGTCAAACAAGTTTACCGGCAAGGGTGGACCCTGGCACGAGGAGTATCGCAAATTTGAGAATGCTCACACGCGCCCCGACCGCATGATGCGTGCCCTCTTCTGCGACGACACTTTCGTGACTCGCAACGTCAATCCTCACGAGCTGATGTGGGGATTCTACTGGCTCGCTGTCGATATGCAGGACATGGAGACTCAGGTGTCGTTTTTCGACCTTTTCGAGCCTCGTGAGCTCTTCGATTTGTGGCAGGCATTCAACTATCGCTTCTATGTGTGCGATAGCAACTACGCGCTTAATAATGGCCTTGTGCTTGCCAATGCACGTCCGCTGCTGCGCAACATTCTCGAGAGTGCCGATGAGGCTATCGCAAAGGGTGGCATTGCTGCCACTTTGCGCTTCGGCCACGACGGCAACCTCATTCCCCTCACTGGAATATTGCGGTTCAAGGACTGCTACAACTCGGTGAGCGACCCGTATGAATTCTACAAGCACTTCACCGACTTCAAGATTGCCCCGATGGCGGGCAACGTGCAGATTGTGTTCTTCCGCAACAAGAAGAACGCCGACGACGTGATTGTGAAATTCATGCTCAACGAGCGTGAAACGTCAATTCCAATTGCTACCGACATCGCTCCATTCTATCACTGGAACGATGTGAAGGCTTTCTACCTTGACGTGCTCGAGGGTCGCAAATAATCCCCCGAAATTCCAAGATTAAATTTAGCTTAGTATATAATGCACATTTTTATGAGTAATTAATTGACTCGCTTCGATAGGTAAACATTTGGGTCAAGGCAAGTTTGTGAAAACTATGGCATGCCATAGAGATTTTTTGGGTAATTGAAAAAGTGTTTTAAATGGTTTATATGGAGGTTAAGCCGAAAATTTTTCGGTTTGACCTCTTTTTTTGGGGGTTGTATTGCCGGGTTTTATGCCATCGCTGCACGCAGGTTGAAGATTTTTTTTCGGCTATCGGGTGGGGTGGTTGTGCTTTTGTGGTGTTTGTTTCTGTGAAATAGGCTGTAAATAGCGTTATTTTCCATTCTTTTCAAAACTGTTGCATATATTTTCTACTAATCGTAATTTTGCAGTGTAAAAATTCTCACAAAATGAGGGTTGCAAAGAATAATTGATTATTAACGACAAAAAACTTTAGAATATGAGCAACAGCAAACTTCACTTCGAAACTCTCCAGCTTCACGTAGGTCAAGAACAAGCCGACCCGGCTACCGACTCTCGCGCAGTGCCTATATATCAAACTACCTCTTATGTGTTCCACAACTCCCAGCATGCTGCCGACCGCTTCGGACTGCGTGATGCCGGCAACATCTATGGCCGACTCACCAATTCCACTCAGGGTGTGCTCGAGGAGCGCATTGCAGCTCTTGAAGGTGGTGTGGCTGCTCTCGCTCTTGCCAGTGGCGCTGCGGCAGTGACCTATGCTGTGGAGAATATCACCCGCGCCGGCGACCACATCGTGGCTGCCAACAACATCTACGGCGGTAGCTACAATCTTCTTGCTCACACTCTGAAGGCCGGTGGCGTGGATACCACTTTTGTCGATCCCACCGATTTGCAGAATTTTGAGCGTGCCATTCGCGACAACACCAAGGCGGTGTTTATCGAGACGTTTGGCAATCCTAATAGCAGCCTTATCGACATCGACGCTGTAGCTGCAATAGCTCACAGCCACAAGATACCCTTAATCATCGACAACACTTTTGGAACACCCTATCTCATTCGCCCCATTGAGCATGGTGCCGACATTGTGGTGCACTCTGCCACCAAGTTCCTCGGCGGACACGGCACTACCTTGGGCGGTGTGATTATCGACAGCGGAAATTTCGACTGGAAGGCAAGCGGCAAGTTCCCACAGCTCACCGAGCCCGATGCTTCTTATCATGGCATCGTATTTGCCGACGCTGTGGGTGCTGCAGCCTATGTGACCCGTATTCGCGCAATCTTGCTGCGCGACAAGGGTGCTACTCTCAGCCCGTTCAATGCTTTCTTGCTGCTGCAAGGCGTCGAAACTCTCTCTTTGCGCATCGAGCGCCATGTGGAGAATGCTCTGAAGGTGGTTGATTACCTCTCTAAGCACCCCAAGGTGGCAAAGGTGAACCATCCGTCGCTGCCGTCGCACCCCGACCACGAGCTCTACAAGCGCTATTTCCCCAATGGTGCCGGCTCTATCTTCACCTTCGAGATAAAAGGCGGACAGAAGGAGGCTTTCACCGTTATCGACAGCTTGCAGATTTTCTCACTGCTCGCCAATGTTGCCGATGTGAAGTCGCTCGTGATTCATCCTGCCACCACCACTCACTCGCAGCTCAGCGAGGAGGAGCTCAATGAGCAGGGCATATATCAATCTACAATCCGCCTGAGCATCGGCACTGAGCATATCGACGACATCATTGCCGACCTCGACCAGGCTCTTGCCAAGATATAACTCCATCGGTATAATGAACAAATTGCGCACCGCAAGGCTTCGTATTTTTCGAGTAAAATTTGCAGAATTGAAAGAAGCATAGTATATTTGCGGTGATGAATCGGGTGAAACGGCTCATCGTTTCACCTGATTTGTTTTATAACATTCAATGTAACAATTATTTATGATTTTATTGTCAAAGAACAGCAATTATGTGATGCCCGCAGTCGCTGCGGTGCTGCGATGTTGATTTTCATCATGCTTCCGATGAAAATCGATTATTAATGCACCTTTTTGCGACCGCTTGTGAGTCACGCACCTACAGGGTGTGCTGTGTTCTTTGACATGCTGGCTGCATCGCTCCTGCATTTGGTTCCGAGGAGGTTCCATTCGGGCAGGGAGATGCCTTTTTTATGCCCTTGATTATGGGGCTTATTGCATAATCAAATAATTGATTACTAATAAATTAAAAAATTGAATGTTATGAAAAAGAAATATACCGACAACGACAATTCTTCTCTCGACCGCATCATCGACGACTTCATCGATGATGAATTTTCAAAACTCGACAACCCCTTTGAGCAGAGCGAAATGCCCTTTGGCGACGATGATGACGCTCCTGCCGAAGTCGCTAAACCGGAGCCTATCGGCGTGAAGCGCTGCAAGCCTTTCTTCTACAATTCTTCTGCCATCTCGGTGTCGCTATGTCTCACCCGAAAGCTCAATGCCGATGACCGCATCACCGTGAAGTGCCACAATTCGTGCTATCTGCCCATGGGTGAGGTGTCGATTTCGGGCAAGGATGCAATCGACGACCGTCCCTACGCCAAGGGCATTATCCACTCCGACTATATGTGGCTGCCCGATGTGTATCATTTTGTGGCTTATAGCGGCGACAAGCCTATCGATGCCTTCAGTTTCGCCTTCAACGGCGAGGCGTTCCAACGCCGCGACTATCACCCCGTCACTCCGCAAAGTGCCGAATCGGTCATTGCCAATGCCGGTTTCCAAGCTACGAGCTGGAACCTTCTGCGGTTAGCTCCCGGCACTCGCGGCATCATCGACAGCCTTATTGAGCACACCAAGCTGCACCTGCTCAATGAGTGGCGAAGGGAGCACGATCTCACCACAATCTCGCTCTGCAACCACTTTGCGGTGATTGGAGGCTCATGGCGTGTCACCACTCTCCTGCCGCGTCTGTTCTGCCCCGGTTTCGCTGTGACTAAGGCCGATTGCAACGAAATCTGCGAGCCAAAGATGACCAATGCGCCCTATGATGAGGCTTCTTCGATATTCGACAGCATCGACGGCAAAGTGATTGTGCTCAGCAACATCTCGGCTCTTATCACCCCTGCCGGTGCTCCTGTGGCGCAAATGCTTATCAAGTGCCTCACGTCGGGTTCTCCCAGGTTTGCCATTATTCTTAGTGGAAGCCGGCAGGAGGTGGATAATCTTTTTGCCGCCTATCCGGCTATTGCCGATTGCATACCCTCAGAGCATCGCCTTGTGTGCAAAATCACCGGCAGTAACGAGCTGGTACACTTTGTGCACACCTATTTTCACCGCCACCATTTCAGCCTCTCGCCCGATGCCCGCAAGTGTGTGTGCCACATGGTGGAACGCGACTATGGCAGCCTCATGCTCTGCAACGATGTGGTGCAACACATCGTTGATGTGCTTGCGCAGGTGATTTCGGGCAATGTGAGCCGCCGAATGTTTGGCTCGTTCAGCGACAGCATTGCCGACAAGAAGTTCTATCTTTCAACCATCGAGGCTTCCGACTTCGATGGCGTCTCTTTTGCCCCGCAATATGAAAGTTTTGCCCGGTGCATGGGTGAGCTTGAACAGCTTGTGGGACTCACTGAGCTGAAGCAGAGCCTTGCCACTGCGCTCAACAAGATGAAATTCACTGCTATGCGTCGCGAGGCAGGATTTGCCACCGGAAAGGCTATGGCTAACCACATCATTTTCACCGGAAATCCGGGCACGGGAAAAACCACCGTTGCCACCATGATTGGCAAGGTGTTTCACTCCCTGGGATTGCTGTCGAAAGGCGATGTGGTGATGACTGAGCGCTCAAAACTGGTGGGTCGCTACATTGGCGACACCGAGAAAAATGTGCTCGATGTGCTCAATCAGGCACGCGGAAATGTGCTTTTCATCGACGAGGCGTATAATCTCTACACCGGCAACTCCGACGACCGCAAGGACTTCGGCTGGCGCGTGATTGAGTCGCTCCTCACTGTGCTGTCGCAGCCCGACCCCGACATGGTGGTGATTTTTGCCGGATATGAGAAGGAAATGGACGAGATGATGAAGATGAATCCGGGGCTTGAAGGACGCTTTGCTCACCACTTCCGGTTCCCCGATTATGATGCCTCTGAGCTGTGCACCATTGCCGAGCGTTTGCTCAAGAAATGGGATTATCGCCTCGATGCCGATGCTCACGAAGCCCTCCGACGCGAAATAAGCTGTGCTGTGGCTCACAAGGACCGCACCTTCAGCAATGCCCGCTGGGTGAGCAATTTCGTGGAAAATGGCATTATTAGCAGCGTTGCCAATAGGCTTGCGGCACGCTTTGCCGACGATGCTGCGGGTGTCACCGCCGATGAGCTGTGCACCATTCACGCCTGCGACATCAGTGCCGCTGCCGTGGCTGTCAGCCACGGGTCAGCCGCCACGCAGCGTCGTCGCATTGGTTTTGCTATTCCTTTGAGTTGAGATATTCACCAAAGATGCGGCATGCAAGTGCCACGGTTTCCACGCAGGGGCGCTTCTTGTAGTATTCGGGAGTGCGCTCCTCGGGCTTGGTGGTGATGGGCGTCATTGGCTTGAGTCCAAGCAGCTCGGCGCAGGTGATAGAGCCGGCTTCTTTCTCAAATTGATGTGCAAGGTGCTGCACGAGTTCATAGTTGCGACCCTTGCCCTCGGTGTCGCCTTCAATCACCGACCCGTTTTCGAGTCCGGCAAGTATGCACATTCCGCTCACGGTGCCGCAAGTGAGGCGCATACGCCCAATTCCGCCGCCAAACGATGCTGCCATGCGCAGTGCAAGGTCGATGTCGAGGTCATATACATCGGCATAGGCTGCTACCACAGCCTGTGAGCAGTTATAGCCCTTTTTGAACCATTCTCTACCGCGCTCCATGCGATCTTCCACGTTCACTTTCATAGTAGCTTGATGTTTTTATTTATCTTATCACATTGACGTGTCCCACGGTTGTGCTTTCACCGACGTTGGCTGCAGTGGCTGTGATGGTGTAGCGGCCGGTGGGCACGCGCTTTCCGGCTGCATCGGTTACGTCCCAGATTGCAGTTCCGCCATCGGCTGCAATTGTGGCTACCACAGCGCCTTTGGCATCGGTAATTTTCACTGATGAGCCTGATATGAGTTTCTCTATGCTCACGAAGCCTGTGAAGCCCTGAGGCACGTTGGAGGGCGTGATGGTCACGCGTGAGTAGTCGGTTTCGCCCGGAGTGATACCACGCACAAATTCACACAGTCCGCTCTCGGTGCCTATGTAGATGTTTGAGCCGTTGGGCTTTGCAAGCACTGCCAGCACCTTGTTGTCGGGCAACAGGCTGTTGTCGGTGGTGAAGTGGTTGAGTATCTGCTTGCAGTCGGCACTCACTTCATAGAGTCCTTGTGTGGCGGTCCCAAACCAGTAGTGCCCCTGTGCGTCTTCACACATCGATGTCACGTCGATGCTTTCGAGCAGTGTGCTGCCATCGCTCAGTGTGGGGCGTGTGCCGCGGAAGTCGTCGTCGAAAGCCTTCGAGGGGTCGAAGTAGAACACTCCGCCTGCGGTGCAGAGCCACACGTTGCCTTTTGAGTCCTCTTTTAGTGCATAGAACCATGTGGGCTTGAATTGGATGCCGTTTTGGTCGCTGAATGAGGCGAATTGCTTTGAGCGCACATTCTCGCTTGCCGGGTTGCCGCCATCGTCGATGACGGTGGTGATTGATGCGTAACTACCGTTGTTTGAGATTTTCATGTTGTGCTTATGTGAAATCATGAAGAGTGAGCGCCAACTCGAATTGCTCGGCAAGTTTACGTTCGGGCGAATCCAGTCTTCAGCGGTTAGGTTCTCTTTGTGGAGCTTATCGGCAGGCAGCACTATGAGTTGGCACTTGTCTTTGGTAAGGCCTTGCACCCACATATTGTTGTCGTTGTCGAAGGCAATGCCATTGGCAAAGCAATGCCAGTTGAGTACGAGCAAGCTGTTGTTCCAGTCGAATTTGCCTGTAATCTCGTTGCCTTTCATGCGGAAAACGCCCTCAAAACGGGTGCCGATATAGAATGTCTCGGGGTCGATGGGGTCGATTACGGGCGAATAGAGGTCTTGGAATTTGTTTTGGTCGGCACCGGTGTTGTAGGTGGGTATTTCAGCCGGAGTGGCAAGCTCAATCACACCATTCTGCAGGGTGTTGATGTTGCCGCGGAGTCCATATTTTTCATTCAAGTTGTTGGCGCCGCAGGTCATCACATAGAGCTTGTCGGTGGCGTCGAGGTAGAGCAGATTTCCCACGCGCTTCATGATGGTGGCATTGGGCTTCACAGGCTCGGTGAGAGCTACAAGGGCATTGTCGGCGATTCGTGCTTGTGCAAGTCCGTCGGTCGTGATTTTCCACACGGTGCCGTCAGCAGCCCGGTTGCTGATGATAGCCTTGCTGCAGGGCACTATGGTGGCGTTGCCATCGTAGGAGGCGATAGCTATGTTGCTGCCCTTTAATGTCGAAATCACCACGCCTTCGGTTGAGGCATTCATGATGGCGTTGCTCAGTGTGATGATTTTCTTTGAAGTGGCTGTGGTGCCGTCGAGGGTGACATACATTGTGGCATCGCTGCGCGACACAAACAGGGCATTGTCGGTGGCTGGTACTATTTTGCCCTTTTGGTCACTTGCTATGCTTGTGAATGAGCCCGCAGTGCTGTGGTCGGCAGTGAGAGGCGAAGTGAAGAGACCGCTATCGGTGGAGATTACTATCGAGGCGCCTATGCGGGCAACGGAGTTTACCTTGGTGTAGTAGATGTTGGTTTCGGTCACGGCTTTCGATTGAAGGTCATACACGAGGTAGCCGAAGTCGGTTGCCACATACATCATGCCGTCGTTGGAGAAGGTCACATCGTTCACCGTGCGGTTGCTTGCCATGCGGGTGTCGGCGATGCAGGGAATGTTGGTTACCGAGCCGTCGGAGGCAATGATGTCGATATTTGAGGTTGAATACACCACCACCACATTATCGAGGCGGTAGTCGTAGTGGATTTGGGTAACGAAGTTGTCGTTGATACCACTGCGCTTGGTGAGATTTGCTGTTGTGGCAGTAGCCTTATCGTAACGGAACAAGCTGTTATCGGCAACATAATACACATATTTCGCCGATTCCACCACGTTCATGGGCGTTTCGTTAAACACGGGATATATGTTCCAGTCACCCGATTTAAGCTGAGAATATCCACTGGATGCAAAGGTAATTATGGCAATAAGCACCAAGAAAATTCGCTTTATCATAAATAGTTTCAGTTTGTTTTTTTCGCATTACTTTTGCAAATGTAGCAATATTTCTTCGATATACCACATTGGTGAGTTACAATTTTTTGCTAATTTTGCAAAGTTGATAATCTGACGAAACTGAACGTATGAAAAAAACGCTATATGTCACCGACCTCGACGGAACTTTGCTTAATGAGCACTCCCGCGTGTCGGAGCGAAGCAGTGCAATCCTCAGCGACTTGGTTACGCACCACGGTGTACTCTTCTCCATTGCCACTGCTCGCACCCCTGCCACTGCCGTAGATTTGATGAGTGCCGTGCCCACACCCATTCCGCTCATAGTGATGGCTGGTGCTGCCATGTGGGACACCGCGTCGGGGCAATATGTAAATTCGGTGCCTGTTCCTGAGAACGTGGTGCAGCGCGTATGTGCCGCCTATGAGGCTCACGGCGTGCATCCGTTTGTCTATCGCAACCACGGTGGCGTGCTCCACACCTATCACCATCCCGAGGTGCACAGCGAGGAAAAGCAGTTTATTGACGACCGCATAGCCACTCCCTTCAAGCGTTTCTTCATCACTTCCGAGCCCTACACGGCAAGCTCCGACCCCACGTTGCTCATCTTTGCCATGAACCGCTTCAAAGTGCTTGAGGCGGTGCAGCGCGACATTGTGGCTGCCTCCATCCCTTGCCACTCGGTGTGCTATCACGATATCTTCAATCACGAGAATGGAATCCTTGAGGTGTATGCCCACGGCGTCACCAAGGCTGCTGCCGTAACACGCCTCAAAGCCATCACCGGTGCCGACCGCCTGGTTGTGTTTGGCGACAACCTCAACGACCGCGAAATGATGCAGGTTGCCGACCATAGCGTGGCGGTGCAGAATGCCTTCGACGAGGTGAAAGCCATTGCCGATGAGGTGATTGAGCCTAACACCACCGACAGCGTGGCACGATGGATTGCCGCCGACGTAAAACGTAACCTTTAATCCTCACTTCTGTGCATCATGGCTATCAATATTCATAAAATCTACGACCGACGCCGAATATGGAAAATCGCCTTTGTGGTGATTTCGCTCATCCTTGTGGCTGCTTTCATCTTCATCTCAAATAACCTTGTGGAAGATGTGGCTGTGCAGGAGCGTGAGCGTATGCAGATTTGGGCTGATGCCACCAAGGAGCTTACCACCGTGAACACATCCGGAATGAACACCGATGTGGATTTCCTCTTCGGCATCATCGAGAGCAATCACAGCATCCCGGTGCTGCTTGTTGATGACCATGGCAACATTCTGCTACACCGCAACTTCAAGCTCCCCGAACCTATCGACAGCCTCTCGCCCTACGACATTTCGCCCGCCAACAAAGCTTTCCTCGAAAAGAAACTATCGCGCTTGCGCGGCTCCACCAATCATATTGCCATCAACATCGACGACGCCACTGTGCAACACCTCTACTACGAGGACTCTACTGTGCTGCGCCGCCTCGCCTATTTCCCCTACATTCAGCTCGCCGTGCTACTCGTGTTTGTGGTAATCGTCTATTTCGCGCTTATCAGCATCAAGAAGGCTGAGCAAAACAAGGTGTGGGTGGGTCTTTCAAAAGAAACAGCACACCAGCTCGGCACACCCATCTCGTCGCTTGTGGGGTGGGTGCAATTCCTCGAAGCCTCAGGCGTGGATAAAGACGTGGTGACCGATATGGACAAAGACGTGCACCGCCTCTCGATGATTGCCGACCGATTCTCGAAGATTGGCTCCAAGCCCGAGCTCGAGCTGGCATTCATCAATCAGTCGGTCACCGAAAGCCTCGAATATATGCGCTCGCGCATCTCGCAGCGTGTGCACCTCACGCTGCATCTCCCCGATGATGAGTGTGGTGTGATGCTCTGCCGCTCGCTCTTTGCATGGGTGATGGAAAACCTCACCAAGAATGCCGTTGATGCAATGCAAGGTGAAGGTAGCATCGATGTGACCGTGCACCCCGACGACGGCGGTCGCATGGTGCTCATCGACGTGCGCGACTCGGGAAAAGGTATCCCCCACAAGAATTTCAAGACCGTGTTCAATCCCGGCTACACCACCAAGAAACGTGGCTGGGGACTCGGACTAACCCTCGTGAAGCGCATCATCGAGGAATACCATGGCGGCAAAATCTATGTGAAAGACAGCGAGATAGGCCGCGGCACCACCTTCCGCATCGAGCTCCCCCGCCTCCGCTAATCCCCCCCAACATAGTCGTTGTGTGGCTTTTAGCGGCAAGCTGCACACTTCAGAAAAAAGCACACCCCCGGAAACCAGACAATATGGCTTCCGGGGGTGTTTGTTTTTATGCTGTGTGCTTACTTTTGGGTGGATTTGTCGCGGATGGCTACGCGGCGGATTTTGCCGCTGATGGTCTTGGGCAATTCTTCCACAAATTCTACCACGCGGGGGTATTTGTAGGGCGCTGTGGTGCGCTTCACATGGTCCTGTATCTCTTTTATCAGCTCTGGGCCTTCCTTGCCCTTGTAGGCCTTTGAGAGCACTATGGTGGCTTTCACCACTTGACCGCGAATTTCGTCGGGCACGCCGGTGATGGCACATTCCACCACGGCAGGGTGAGTCATGAGCGCCGATTCCACCTCAAACGGGCCAATGCGGTAGCCGCTCGACTTGATTACGTCGTCTTTGCGGCCAATAAACCAATAGTAGCCGTCCTCGTCGCGCCAAGCCACATCGCCGGTGTGATAGATGCCGTCGTGGTAGGCTTCGAGAGTGAGCTCGGGGTCGCGGTAATATTCCTTGAAGAGTCCCAGAGGGTGCTCGCCGTGGGTGCGCACCACTATCTCGCCTTGTTCGCCTACTTCAGCCCAACGGCCGTCGGCAGTGAGCAGGTCGATGTCATACACGGGACCTTTCTTTCCCATCGAGCCGGGCTTTGGATTCACCCACGGATAGGTACCCACGGTGACGGTGGTCTCGGTCTGTCCGAAGGCTTCCATGAGTTTTATTCCCGTGAGGCGATACCACTCGTCGAATACGCTCGGATTGAGTGCTTCGCCGGCGATGGTGCAATATTTCAGCGTTGAGAGATTGAATTTGCTGAGGTCTTCGCGAATGAGGAAGCGGAACACTGTGGGCGGTGCGCAGAATGATGTGATGCCGAAGCGCTGAATCATGTGCAGCACATCCACAGGCTCAAATTTCTCGAAGTCATATACAAACACGTTGGCTCCGGTGAGCCACTGCCCGTAGTATTTTCCCCACACTGCCTTGCCCCAACCAGTGTCGGCAAGGGTGAAGTGGAGGCTGTCTTCGCGCAGGTTGTGCCAATAGCGGGCGGTGATGATGTGTCCGAGCGGGTAGGTGAAGGTGTGTGCCACCATCTTGGGCTCGCCGGTGGTTCCCGACGTGAAATACATCAGCGAGATGTCGTCGTTCTCATTAGCCACTTCGGGGCGCACAAATGGCGGTGCTGCCTCCACGCCGGCGTTGAAGTCGTCCCAGCCTTCGGGCACTATCGGGCCTATCGAGATGCAGTTTTTCACCGTAGGACATTCTGGAAGTGCCTTGGCGATGTGGTTCACCACAATTTCGTCGCCCACGGCAACGATGGCGCGTATGTCGGCTGCATGGGCGCGATAGATGATATCCTTCTCGGTGAGTAGGTGTGTGGCTGGAATCACCGTTGCTCCAATTTTGTGCAGTGCGGTGATAGCCCACCAGAATTGGTAGCGGCGCTTCATGATGAGCATCACCATGTCGCCTCGCTTGATGCCCAGTTGTGTGAAGAATGAGGCTGCCTTGTCGCTTTCGCGCTTCACGTCGGCAAAGGTGAACTGGTGCACCTCGCCTCGGTCGTTGGTCCACAGCAAGGCTTTTTTGTCGGGCTCGATGCGTGCCCACTCATCTACCACGTCGTAGGCGAAATTGAATCGCTCGGGCACATTTATATGAAAGTGTTGCATGAAGTCGTCGTAGCTCGAGAACTCCACGCGGTCAAGAAATCGTTCAAGCATAGTTTCCTTTGTATTGTCGTTAG
>JBJFEF010000346.1:0-3935 GCA_051890435.1 Muribaculaceae bacterium | reverse complement strand
TCGAGGGCGGCGCACAGCTCGTCGAGCGAGGGGTAGCAGTCGCGCAGTTTCATGTTGATGAAGCTCATGAGCATCATCGGGTCTTTTGGCAGATTTTCCATAATTTTCAGTTGTCGATAAGTGTCGGCTCGCAGAGTTGGAGTCGGTTTCCCACACGCAAGCAAGCACGGCGTTTGTTTCCACAAAAGTAGTGAAAAACCGCGAAACCGCCAATTTTCGGTCGCAAAAGCAGCAGGAAATAATGCAACAAGGGCGTGCCACTCGGTGAGTGTGGCACGCCCTTGATTTCTATGATTGGGAAAATGTTGCGACTTAGAAGAGTACCGACGGGTTGGGATTGATGCAAATTCCGTATGCCTGGTCGGTGAGAGCCGGAATATCCTTGATTACGCCGGCAGCGTAGTCGTAGTAGTGGATACCCTTTGTGAGAGCCTCGCCGGTGTTGGGCATGAAGCCGAAATACACGTTACCGTTGCGCTCGTCGATGGCAAACTGGGTGACGTAGAGAGCCTCGAAGCTGGCAGGAGTTCCTGCCACGGGAGCTGCATCGTGCTTGATATACTTGGTGTTGTCGAGCACTGTGAGCCCTGCTTCAAATGCAGGAATCGGGAATTGTGCAAATCCGGTTCCGGCAGCGCCCGAAGTGAGCCAGCAGTAGAACACGTTGCGCTTCTCATCGAGGGCAAATGCCTTGCAGGTTGCGCCATTGAGGAGCACCTCGGTGGGAGCGGCATCGGTCTTGCCGATATCGCTGCTCTTGAAGCGGAAGATACCCGATGCATTGTAGTTCTTAGGCCACCACCATGTTCCGTTCTTGTCGTAGGCAAGAGCCGAGTGCACGGCACCGTAGGCAATACCGCGGCCATAGTAGCCGAGAGCCTGGTTAGAGCAGAAGTAGGAGTCGGTGTTGCTGTTGATGCGCGACTCTTTCTTTCCGCGGTCGGTGAGAGGTATCACGCTGAAGCCGGTGTTACGGTCGTTGTAGTAGAGGTTGTCGCCCACAACGCAGCCGCTGAAGGGGTCGCTGAATGCGTGTCCGCCCACGTTGCTTATCACGATGTTGGCATAGCTGCCGTCGGCGCTCATCACGGTGATTTTGCCGTCGCCGAGGATTCCGTCGTTATCCACCTGGTAGCAGAAGTTCTTTCCGCAGTCGAGGATGTAGATGTAGTCATTGCCATCGACGCGTGCATGGAGTATGTTCTGCGGAGTTACGCCGCTGCTCACGCCCATGTCGAAGGGCAGGTTCTTGGTGCCCTCGGGAAGTTGCGACTCATCGATGAGCTTGTAAGCCTTGATGTTGCCGCCATAGCAAGCATAGTAGAGAGTAGGAGCCTCAACGTTGGCGCCCACCTGCACATTCACATAGCTGTCGGCAAGGCGGCGGTTCTCGTTGTTGATGTCGAAGTAGGTCTGCACCTCAATCTTCTGCGAACCGATGTTCTTGAATTTGAGCTTGCCGGGATTGTCGATTGAGCCATCTTCGTGAGAGTAGCCCTCAAACACTGTGATAGGAGTGCCGTCGGCGAGGGTAGTGCCCTCAGGCATTTTCCAGATGTACTTGCAAATCAAGTTGTCGGGGTTAGGGAGAGTGAGGTCGATGGTGATATCCACATCGTTGATGACCACAGTCTCGGCACTCTGCTCAGCCACTGTCATCTTGGGCACAATGTCCATGATGAGGATAGGATAGGTGCGGCTGCCCACACCGTCGATTGAGAGAGTGACATCATATTTGCCCGACTGAGCATATTTGTGGGTAGGATTAGGCTCGGTGGAAGTAGCACCGTCGCCGAAGTCCCACTTCAGGGCACCGCTTTTCGATGAAGTGTTCTTGAATTGCAGTGTCGAGACATAGTAGAAGTCGGTGCTGTACTCGTTGCCTTCAACGGCAAACGAGAAATCAACATCCTTCGTGGGGAAGTTCTGATAGTCGGGGGTGCTTTCCACGCACGCCGAGGCTATCAATGCCAAAATGGCTATGAATAGAAATTTGATATGTTTCATAATAATCGTTGATTTTGGCAATTGTTAGTTGAGTTCGATTGTCTTGTCCTCAGTATCCATACCCACTTTACCCTTGGTGTCGATCACCTTGAATTTCGGGATAAGCGAGTAGGTGCGGTTGAATGTCACCATATACACTTGGTTAGAGCTGTCGTAGATCCAGCCGGTGAAAGGAATCATCTCCACCAGCTCTTTCCACATAGGCATATACTCGTGGCGAACGCTTGTCACGGCACCACCGGTGTTGTCGCTGTAGCGGCAGAAAATCCAGTGCGGCGACTTATACACCGGATAGATCTTCTCGGGAGCGATGCCCGAAGGAGCGTCTTCCTTGGAAGCTATCTCGTGTTCCACGGTGTTCTCACCTTCAAGGGTGGTGTAGTAGTAGTGGTCGATAGTCTTCAAATCAGGCTCAAACCAGAGGTCACCCTTAGTCTTTCCCTTCTCGTCGGAGTCGGAGAATGGGAGCGGGGTGAGATTGGGATACTTGGCATTCACAGCGTCGAATTGCTCCTGCGTGAAGGCATAGTTGACATACACCTGGCGCAGACCCGAGAGATAGGTGCTGTCGGTAGTGAGATAGCTCACCATCTTGTCGCAGAAAGTCTTCTGGAAGTCGGCAGGATAGTAGAGGTCGAATTTCTCCTGGTCCCACTCACTGGGCGAATCCCACCTCACGGGGCCCAGAGTGCTCGATGTGGGGAAAGAGGCGTCGAGGTGATACTCGGTGCCGTTGAGCACTGCCATAGAGTGCGGATAGCTCTGCAAGAGGTGGAAACCGCGCACTGTGTCGTTCTCATTCACGGTGAGCGTGTAGGCAGGCGAAGTGATTAGCTTCTGAGTGGCTGCTGCGCTCTCCGAGCTTGTAATCATAGCCCACACCTCGGTGTGGTCGATAGTGGCATCGGTGCTTGTAGTGTAGTATTTTGCAAGGAACTTGGCTTCGTCACCGGCCTTGCACACGGTGCTCGACAGCTCCCACGACACAGTAGGCAGCACTTGGCCGATTTCCATATTGTCGGCGAAGGGGTCGTTGACCGAGCAAGCCGTTGCCGTCAACATTCCCGCTGCAAATAGTGCTATTTTACTATATAATTTCATAATTCTTTAATGTCGTTAAAATAGAGTTATTTAATGAATTTTGAATCATTGCCGGGAATGATTTATTGTCCCAGTGTTGAGCCTTCGGTGAGCGAAGAAACTGTTCCGCGAGGCTGTGCCCACTGCAGCGGCTTCTGAATCCACTTGTAGTTGGCATAAGCGCCAAGGCGCTCAAGCTCAGAGCGGTTATACTTCATCTCGGTCTCGGGGTCGGCAGGAATGCGCTGCACCCAGAGGTTCTCCTTCTCGGCGTCGGTGAGTCCGTCGGTCCAATAAGCGGCATAGAGGTTGTAGGGGCGACGGAGCGAGCCGTAGATGATTTCGTTCTGGTCGCCGATACCATAGTTGTTGCGCTTGTTGGAGAAGTGGTAGCGACGCATGTCGGTGAACTGCTCGGGCTGCATGTACATGGCGATGTACTTCTGGGTCATCAGGTCGTGGAGCGTATATTCGTTCTCGTTGAAGAACCAGTGCTCGTTTCCGCGCTCGGTGACGGGGCGGATGTGCACTTCCTGCTTTCCGCGGCGATTGATCACGCTATACTCCTCATTGTCGAGGAATGCGGCAACCTGTGCGTTCCACACTTCCTCAGCCGGATGCTCGGTGGAGCCGATTGAGAAGCCTTGCAGTGCAAGAGGCTTGCCACCCTCGCAGTTGCCGGGATAGTCGAAGCCATATTCGCTCCGGAAGAATGTGAGATGGCGCTCGATGTTGTGCTCGGTAGCCTCCTTGGCGAGCTGGCAGGCAGCAGTCTTGTTGCCCATCCAGTATTCAGCCTCAGCCTTGATGAAGTAAAGCTCTTCCATTGTGAAGATGGGGTTGTAGCC
>JBJFEF010000345.1:11920-14552 GCA_051890435.1 Muribaculaceae bacterium | reverse complement strand
GGTGAAGAGGTTGGGGCTGATAGCAGTGTGATAGAGAGCGGTGTAGAAGATGCGCTTGTCGGAGATGTCGTCGGTGGTGACGTCGATAGTGGCGAGATAGTCGTTCCACGCCTTGTGAGCAGCGTCACGCACGCCGTCGAAGTCCCACGCCGGGATTTCGGCATATAGATTGTTTTCGGCACCGGCAGCATCGACAGCCGAGACACCCACCTTCACCTCAATCTGCTCGCCGGCAGAGGTGCTTGCAAACTTGAGGAGAGCCTTGAGGCGGCGCTGAGAGTCGCCCTTTTTGCCCACGATGGAGTCATCGACGATGGTGCAGGTGAAAGGCTTGGAGAAGCGGGCATACATATAGAGTCGCTGCTCGAAAGCCCAATATTTAGTCTGCTTGTAGGCGCGGATAGCGGTGTCGCCGAGGATTTCCACCTTCATGTCGGTGTTGTTCTGGTTTTGGATAGAGTAGTCCACGTCGAGAATCAAACCGGCGTCGTCGGTCGCGGGATAGGTGAAGCGGTAGATAGCGGCACGCTTGGCGGCAGTGATTTCAGCCTTTATGCCGTAGGACTTCAGCAGGGTGGAGTAGTAGCCCGGCGTAGCCACCTCGTCGGCGTGAGAAAACGCAGATGCGAAGGGGCGGTTTTGCAGCGAGTCGCACTGCGGATTGATTTTCTGCTCGCCCACGGTAGGCATGATGAGGAAATCGCCATAGTCGGCACAACCGGTGCCGCTGAGGTGATTCTGCGTGAAGCCGTTGATGAGGGAGTCGGTGTAGTGATAGCCCGAGCAGGCATCCCAACCATCGATGCGTGTGTCGGGGCTTGGCTGAATCATTCCGTGAGGCACCACAGCACCGGGGAAAGTGTGACCGTGACCGCCGGTTCCGATGAATGGATCGACAAATTGAGTGTAGTCGTTGTTGCCGATGTTACCGCAAGCAACCAAAATGGCAGCTAAAGCAAGAGATGACAGTATTTTTTTCATATCAATGGTAAATAATTAATTTTCAATTTTAGTGGTTGTTCTGAAAAAGTTTGGTTATCTTCTGTATGCTAATTTAACAACTAAGCGCGTTAAAACACTTATTCACCTTGAGTGGTAATTTTGGTAAGTGCAAATATAACGATTTTCGATAGCATAATAAAGCAAGGAAGCGAAAAAAAATCGGTAAATCGCCCAAAATGTCACTGTTTTATAGTAATTTTGCAATCGCAATTTTCGTGCACAACGGGAAATACTTATAGTTTATCATTTTTTTTATACACATATATCATTGAGATGATTTCATACTGGATTCAGCACATCACCGACATCATTTGCGGTTACCCACTGTTTATTCTTCTCATAGGAGGCGGATTGTTTCTTTTCATATATTCACGCGCACTGCCGCTGCGCAAACTGCGCATGGCATTCGACTCGCTACACATGAAGCATCGCGGAGAGGGCAGCATGAGCTCTTTCCAGGCTCTGATGACCACCATAAGCTCCACCGTGGGCATGGGCAACATAGCCGGTGTGGCAATAGCGCTGTGTGTGGGTGGTCCGGGAGCAATCTTCTGGATGTGGGTGAGTGCGATTCTCGGAATGGCAACGAAATTCTTCGAGGGAACACTGGCAATCATGTATAAGGGCAAGGATGCCAACGGTGTGGTGCAGGGCGGACCCATGCACGTGCTCACCAATGGCATTTCGCCACGCATGAAGCCGCTTGCCATACTCTTCAGCGCGGCAACCCTTGTGGGCTGCCTGGTGCTGATGCAAGCCAACCAGCTCACCGAGTCGATTTGCGTGGTGTGCCTCGACCCGCTCGGAGTGAATACCGGATTTGCCACGCACCTGATAATAGGCATTGTGATAGGCGCGATAGTGTCGATAGTGATATTTGGAGGCATTCAGCGCATAGCCACCGTAGCCACACGCATAGTGCCCTTCATGGTGGGATTCTACTTTGTGATGGTGTTTGGGGTGATGATAGCCTATGCCGACCGTCTGCCGGGCGTGTTTGCCGACATCATCAACGGAGCTTTCTGCTGGAAAGCCGGCTTTGGAGCCTTTGCCGGAGTGGCAATCACGGGAGCACGAAGAGCAATGTTTGTGAACGAAGCCGGTGTGGGCACCTGTGGCATGATGCACGGAGCCTCGATGAATGCCGAGCCGGTGCGCGAAGGCCTTGTGGCAATGCTCGGACCGGTGATTGACTCGGGCTTGGTGTGCACGCTGTCGGCAATACCGATGATTATGGCAGGAATGTATCGCGTAGAAGGCGTGCAAGGCCTCTCGATAGCGCTCAATTCGTTTGACACACTAATTCCTTACGCCGGAAAATATTTGCTTGAATTTGTGGTGACGATATTTGCATTTTCCACCATGTTTTCCTATTCGTGGTATGGCACAATGAGCACCAACTACCTTTTCGGGCCGAAGCACGCGCAGAAGTATCGCTACTTCTATGTGGCAACGATAGTGGCGTCGAGCGTGGTGTCGCTTGGCGTAGCGGTGAGCATCATCGACCTTGCTTTTGCGCTGATGGCTCTGCCCAACATGATAGGCGTGTTTATCCTTGCCCCGAAAGTGAAGCAAGAAGCACAAGCCTACTTCAAGACACACAAGCTGTGAGGCTCAATGTGAGGCTTTG
>JBJFEF010000345.1:0-11820 GCA_051890435.1 Muribaculaceae bacterium | reverse complement strand
TTTGGGTGGCTTTGATAGTGGCTTAATGGGGGCTTAGAGATGGAGGGTGAAGGAGTCGGCGTCCTTCCAAGCGGGGAATTTCTCGCGGAATTGGGCGAGGGCGTCGATTGAAAGCGAGGCATAGCGTAGGCAATCGTGCTGCGAAGTTTCCACAGGTTTCCCTTTAAAGTCGATAATTGCAGTGCTGTCGGAGGCATAGTCGATGCCGTCGGTAGCATCGCAGCCACGACGGTTTACACCACACACATAACATTCATTCTCGATGGCGCGGGCAGCAAGCAGCGTGCTCCAAGCGCTGTGTCGTGCCTTGGGCCAGTTCGCTACCACAAGGAGTAGGTCGAACGGCGACTCCTGTGTGCTTCGGCACCATGCAGGGAAGCGCAAGTCGTAGCACACGATGAGCTTGATGTTCCAGCCACGGAAACGGATAACCGGCGCTGTGGCAGAGCCTTGCGAATACACTTTGGTTTCGCCGCCCATGCGGAAGAGGTGCCGCTTGTCGTAGAACGTCTCGCCGCCATCAGGCTCAATGAAGAACGCTCGGTTGTAGATGTGCGAGGCAGTGCGTGCAAGGAAACTGCCGGCGATGGCAGTGTGATAGGTTTGTGCGAGGCTGTGCAGCTCGCGCATGGTGTCGCCCGAATTCCATTCGGCAAGGGCGTCGGCACTATCGGCATCAACAATGAAACCGGTGGAGAACATTTCGGGAAGCACCACAATGTCGGTGGATTGAGGCATGATGCGCATAGCCTCGGCAACGGCGGCAATATTTGCAGCCTTGTCGGCGCGCACAATGTCGAGCTCTACGGTGAGAATGTTAAGGTTGCGGTTCATGATAAATTTCGTTGTAGAATTTCTCGGGATAACGCCCGGTGCGTCCGTTGTAGAATTGCTTGATATAAGCCATGTCGGCGTCGAGGTCGCCGGTGGGATAGAAAGTTTCGGCAAGAGCCATTTCCTTTTTTGCGAAGTCGATGTAGGCAAGAATGATGGGAATATTTGCTCCCTGAGCGATGTGGAGGAAGCCGCGGCGCCACTTGCGTGTGAGGCTGCGCGTGCCCTCGGGAGTTACGGCAAGATTCATGCGCTCGGCTTGATTGAACTTGTCGATGATGAGAGCCGTGAGGTCGGAACCGCGGCGGCGTGGCACGGCAATTCCGCCAATAGCTCTGAAGAAGCAGCCAAGAGGGAAGAAAAACCAGGTTTCCTTCATGAGGAAATGCGTGGTGCGTCCGGTGGCGGCATAGCCCAGCTTGCCGAGAATAAAGTCCCAGTTGCTCGTGTGAGGAGCAACGCAAATCACCGATTTGGGAAAGTAGGGCACTTGGCACACAATCTTCCAGCCAATCAGTTTGAGCAGAAATTGAGCAAACTTAGTCAATGTGAAAGTGCTGATGAAAAGTTGTTGTGAAAAAAGTGTTTATAAGCCGGAGTGCGCGCCACATCACCCCGCGGCAAAGTTTCGCTGCGGGGTGTGATAGCGAGCGGAAAGAGCAGATCCGGCATTTCGCCAAAGCCTTTTGGCGTCATTGCGGCTTGCCTTTTGGCGGTCTTATTTTGCGGCGGCAGCCTTGTTGGCGTCGCGCACTTCTTGTGGCAGCAGGGCGTTCATGTCCTTCACCACCTCAACGAGAGAAGCCTTAAATTCCTTCTTGAGCTCGGCGTAGCAGCGCTTGAAGTAGTCTTTGCGAGCGCGGCGATAAGCCTTCTTGTCGGGGAATGCCTTTACGGTGCGGTCGAAGCACACCGAAACGCGATCGACAGTGCGCACTTGCAGCAAAGCCACAGCGCAAACGATGTCGTCAACCTTTTCCTCGTCGATGCCGGGAACATAGTTCTTGGTGAGGATACATTCGCCTGCAATTTCGCCGCAAGCGTATCTGATTTTCGCTTTCAAGTCACGTTTGTTTGCCATAATTCTTAAATTTTTAATTAGTGTTGGAAAATTTTCTACTAAGGTAGTAAATTTTATTGAGAAAAGAAATAGAAAAAACGATTGTAACATTTTTGTAATGGGATAAAGGGGTTTTAACGCGGTGAAATACAATAAAATATAAAAAATGCAAATTGGGCGAAAATTTTTACGTTTAAGTATTTTTGTTAAGATAATTAGTTGTATATTTGTGACGATCTTTATTTAATATGAAAAAGACATGACTACAAATGCATTTATTACCGACTTATTAGGCATCAGGCCAAGATTGCTCAATTTTGCCTACCGATTGACCTCGGATCACGACGAGGCGCATGACCTTTTGCAGGACACGACCTTGAAAATGCTCTCAAACAAAAGCAAATTTGTGGAACAGAACAACTTCAAAGGTTGGGCTATGACTATTATGAAAAACCTTTTCATCAATCACTATCGCAAGGAATCGAAGAAAGTGGTGGTGAGTTCAGCCACCGACAATGAGGCATTGATGGATGCTGTGAAAAGCAAGCTGGCGGTGGAAACTCCCGAGAGCGTAATGTCGAAGAAAGAAATCCTTCACTTGGTGAATCAGCTCCCCGAGTCGATTCGCGACACATTCACGCTCTATCTCAAGGGCTTTGCCTATCAAGAGATTGCCGACAAGCAGGATTTGCCCATAGGCACGGTGAAGAGCCGCATCTTCATAGCAAAGAAGCGGTTGCAGCAGGAATTGAAGGATTTTCGTTGAAAGGTCAAGCCTTGTTATCCTCGGTTTTGTCGTCATCGGCATAGGTGCCGTACTCGCTATCATTTTTGCGCTTCTCCTGCATGGCTTCTTTGCGCTTGAGGGAGAAGTGCAAAAGTATGAGCACGATGATTGACACACTCAGGATGCCGAAATAGTAGAGATATTCGCCGCTGAAGAAGTAGCCACGCCCGAGATAAGCCATGAAGCAAAGATAGGCAAAGAGGGCGAGCGGAAGCATGGTGGAGCGCTTGAAGCGCCGTGACGGGCGGTTATTGTTGTGTGTTGTTGTCATCATTGTTGTAGTATTTTGATTGGGTTGGGTCGAAACCGTTTATCTCAAGGTGATTGTAGATTTTGAGGCACGACCATGCGTCGATAGCGGCATAAATCTGCTGTGCGGTGGTTAGCTCCTCAGCCTCCCAGTTGGTGAGGCGTTGGTTTTTAGATATGCGTCGGCCGAAGATGATGGCATAAATCTTCTGGAGGCTGGCATCGCTGATGCCGTAGGCGGGAGCCACCTTTTGGAGGTCGATAAATCCGTGAGGATTTGTGTCGGTGATTTTGCCGAGCATACCGAAGTCGTCCTTCAGCGAGATGCCTATTTTGGTGATGTTCTCGTTTTCGAGCAGCGATTTAAGCAAATCGGGCATACCCAGGATGTTGAGGCGGAACAGGAAGCAATCGGTGTCGGTGGAGATTTGCATGAGAGCCACTTTGTAGGAGACACCGCGCTTAAACGAAGGGCGAGTTTCGGTATCGAAGCCGAGGCGGCTGCATTTGTTGAGGTAGGTAACGGCAGCTTTCACCTTGGCAGTGGAATCGACAATGTGAATGTTGCCCGGGAATGTAACCTTCTCAAGCGTAGCCAATTCTTCTTTCGATATAGAAACTTTACCCATTTTAGAGTTAATAAAAACGAATTATTTATGCAAAGATACACATTATTTGCACACTGAAAAAATAATATTGCAAAAATAAAATCAGGCTCATAGCAAGCTGCTGGCTATTCGGTGGCTTTCAGCAGGTTGAGCAAGGCGTCGGAGAGGAGGGCACCTCGCAGCTCATAGCCGCTTTTGAGGCAGTGCACGTGGTCGCGCGGGTTCATCAGTCCGTCGGCAATCCACTTAGCCGAAGCACCTTCGCCGCCAGCCACGGCATAGAGGTCCCACACGGGCACTTTGTGTTCGATGCCATAGCGTAGAATCACGTTGCGCACCTCAGCCACGCGGCGATTGGTGACGAAAGCTGTGGTCTTGCGGTTGCGGTATTTTCCGCGGCGCACGCGCTTGCGGGTGGTGCGCACAATCTTCTTGTGGCACTCCATGGGCGTGGTGAGAAGGAATTTTGCTGAGGGGTGCACCTTGCGAAGCTGTTGCACGAGCGAATCAATTGCAGCATACACCTGCTCATCGGTCTCGGTGCCGAAAGCCTCATTGGTGCCCATAGAGAGGATAATCAGTGAGGGAGAGAACACATCGGTGAACTGCGCAAAATCGGGGATTTTCAGGTAACTGCTGAAGCACGCACCATTGTTGCCGATAGCATTAAATTCCACTCCGGGAGTGTTGCGCTGCAAGTAGGCACCGCAGAAGGGAGAGTCGAAAGATGTGCGCAATGTGAGAGAATCGACCATTGATGATATGCGATAGCGGGTGGCAGCCGGGGTGACCGGCTCGCCCACGAGCAGCGAGTCGGCAATCATAGCAGTGGCATATCCCGGTCCCGGTTGATGCAGCAGCGTCACCGATGAGAATCCGCCACACTCGGTATCGAGAGCGATCTTCAGGTTGTGCTCGGGCGAAGCAAAAGAGACAGCAACACCTGTGACACCCATTCCCGCCTTCCACTCCTTTGCAAGGAGGCGCGAAGCACACAAGGCAGCGGTGTCGGCGCTCATGCGGTAGTCGGTGGGCTGGTTGGTGCCTGCCATGCGCAATGCGGCAATGCAGCCGCGTCCGGCATTGCCCCATTCGCTTTGGAGCCGGCGGCGCACAACCGATGCACTCCAGTCGGCTTGAATGTGAGAATCGCCGATTTGCAGAATACGGAACGAATTGCCGCTGCCGATAGAAGCGACCTGAGAGCGCAGCGCAGCCCAGTTGTCGCCGTTTAAGGCGATGACGTTGGCGTCGGCATTGATGTAGTCGAGAGTTTGAGAAGAGGCGGAAGAAGCCGAGAGCACGGCAATAGCCGCAAAAGTGATATATCGTGCGAACATAATAATTGTAGAGCGACGTGGGGAGGAGAGAACAAGCCCCGCGAGTTATATTTTATAGAGTGCAAATTTACATAAAATCTGCGAGATTACTAAACCTGCACTGCAAAGAAGCAAATTTTCTTTGGAGGAAAACAAAGGAGAAGCTTAGATTTGGCACCCAAAGACGGCTGAAAAGGTTGAAAATGTGATGTTTCGTACCTAATTAAGAATTTTTTGCACATTTACGGACACTTCCTAAAGGAATAATTAGTAATTTAGCTAAATATATCAAAGACTAACATTTGCGCCATGAATCTGATATTAGCGTTTCTCACCACCTCGGAGTGGTTTTACACCATCGTCATAGTTGCCTACCTGGTGACTGTGCTGAGCATTATCGCCGTGGTGATATCGGAGAACCGCAACCCGGTGAAGTCGCTGGCATGGGTCACGGCGATGTTGTTTCTGCCGGTAGTGGGCATGGTGCTTTATGCCTTTTTCGGGCGTAACCTGAAGAACAAGCATCTCATATCGCGCAAGAAGAAACTGCGACTGCGCAATCGCGAGCACTTCCGCCTGATAGAGGAGAGCGGATTGCAGCTGAGCGAAGCCAACAGGCAGCAGATACGCCTGGCACGCTCGCTCACCGGAGCCACCTATTTCCCCGGCAACAAGATTGACATACTCACCGACGGGCGTGAGAAATTTGATATGCTCAAGCGTGACATAGAGAATGCCCGCAGCTATGTGCATGTGCAATACTATATCTTCGAGGACGACCGCCTGGGACACGAGATAAAGGACATACTGGTGAAAAAAGCCCGCGAGGGAGTGAAAGTGCGCGTGATATACGACCATGTAGGCTCCTTCCCATTGAAAAAGACTTTTATTCGCGACATGAAGGAAAATGGGGTGGCAGTGCAGCCATTCTTGCGCGTGACGTTCCCGCAGCTTGCCACACGCATCAATTGGCGCAACCACCGCAAAATCACCGTGATAGACGGAAAGATAGGCTATATAGGCGGCATGAACATTGCCGACCGCTACATCGACGGCGGCAAATTCCCGTGCTGGCGCGACACACACTTGCGCATCGTGGGCCCTGCTGTGAGCGCGATGCAATATTCATTTGCCATCGACTGGAATTTCACCACCGAGCAACTACTTGAGGAGCACACCCACCAATATGAAGTGGGCGACAACGATGATGCCGGCATACAACTTGTGACGAGCGGTCCCAACCGCCCGTGGAGCAACATTGCGCTGCTGTTTCTCAAGGCAATATCGAATGCCCGCCACCGCATCTACATACAGACGCCCTACTTCCTGCCCACCGAGAGCTTACTCAAAGCATTGCAGTCGGCAGCACTTGCCAAGGTGGATGTGCGCGTGATGATACCACGCCGCTGCGACTCGGTGATGCTGCGCCGTGCGTCGTATTCCTACGTGGGAGAGTGCTTGCGGGCCGGCATAAAGATGTATCTCTACGACAAGGGAATGCTCCATGCCAAGACGGTGATAGTGGATGACGAATTCAGTTCGACAGGCTCAACCAACTTCGATTTCCGCAGTTTTGAGCATAATTTTGAGTGCAATGCCTTTGTGTATAGCCGCGAAGTGAACAGCCGCATGACCGAAATATTTATGCGCGACCTCGACGACTGCACGCGCATCAACCCCACGGCATGGCGTCACCGCCCTGCCATAGAGCGCTACAAGGAATCGCTTGTGCGCCTGCTAAGCCCCATTCTATAACCTACTTTGAAATCTTTTCTCGGGCGCAGAGACTTCTATTTTATAAGGGGATTCTCAGCCTACTTTTTTGCAATTATTCCTACAATTTCTGGGCAAAAGAAAATTGAGACTTATCGCGACAGATGATAGCGTGAGCGGAGCGACTCGAAGGCAGGTTGCTGCTTGAGTGTGCTTAGCCATGAATTGACGCTGTCGCATAGTTCTTGATTGTCTTTGCGGATAATCAGCGACTGGAATTGTGAGAAACTTATTCCGGTGGAAATGTCGATGCCGGGATAGCGCGATGCCATTTCGCGTGCGATAGATTCGTTGATTACGGCATAGTCGATTTCACCGGCAGCCACACGCATGAAGAGCTGTTCGGGACCGTAATTCACGTCTTCAGCCACACAGATGCTGTCGCCTATTTCGCGGGCAAGGCTCTCGATGCGGGTGCGCATAGGCGAGCCCTTAATCACATAGAGTGCTTTTCCGGCAAGGTCGAGCTGCGACTTCACGATAGTGGCTCCGAGCGAGTCGCGACGCTGCACGAGCACCTGTCGGTCGATGTAGAGTTCATCGGTGAAAAGGAACTGGTCGCGGCTCTCCTTGGTGACGGGGAATTGAGCCACGAGCATATCGTAGCGGCCGTCGTTGAGCCCTGCCAAGGCATCTTCGAGCTGCACGAGCGGATAGAATTTCACGCCGCGGTGAGCTATGCCCGAAATCATGCGGACAGCATCGTAGCAGAAGCCGCCAAGGGTGTCGCAGTAGGTGTAGCAGGCGAGTGGAGAGTATTCGATAGCCACGCGGAGAGTGTCGCCCCCCACCACGTTGGCATCGCCTTGCGAGCCTTGGTTGCTGCAACGGTGAAGCACTGCCATGAGTGAAATAATCACCACAAGGAGCACAATGTATATCACGGGATTGCCCTTTTTGGGCATCAGCTTGTTGTCCATAAGCAAAGGTAGAGTTGAATGGTGTGGAGAATGAAATCAATTCTGGAAATCGACTGAGAAGCCGAGCTGGAAGCGGCGGGCATTGAGCGGATAGTGAGGCATTGAGAAAGTGCGCTTAGTGCCAAACAATCCGTCGCTCACATTCGACATCATGAGGAAGAAGCGGGTCTTCTTCAGCTTGAAATCGGCATAAATATTGGCAAACGGGAAGTTGCCGCACTTCATCTCGCTCTGGTTGCGGAAGGTCATTGTGGCGGGATTGTATGACGGGGCGTAGTAGTTGGTGTAGTAGTTGCAATCCACACCGAAATTCACCTTTAGTACGCGGGCGATGGCAAACCTGAGGAACATATTGGAATAGATAGACAGCTTGGGCAGCGGAAGCACGCTCTCGTTGCCCGAAGTCTGGTAGGTGATAGCGTTGTGCCAATTGAAGGCGCCTAAAGAGAGGCGGTGCGACAGAGTGGCGCTGAACACCTGCACATTGTCGCCGGCTTGCATGGGCATTCCGTAATTGGCAAAATACACATAATTCTGAATGTTTTCCACACCCACATTCACCCGGGCGCCAACGAAAGGCGCATCCACGATGCCACCCACGCGCACGCGGCGCGTCTTGCCGAAGTCGTTTTGCCAGATGAAGTGATTGGAGATGTAGTTTTGCAGCAGATAGGGCACTTCTTCGTTCTTGAAGTAGCCATATCCGGTGATTCGCAGAGAGTCGTTGCGCAGGCGAATCTTTGTGGAGATGTCGCCGCTGATGTCGATGTCGCCAGCCACCGAGCCAAGCACGCCAAATCGTGCAGTGGCATTGTAGGTGAGAATTGAGCCACGTTGCTTGGTGAGCTGTCCGCCAATCCATGCCACATTGTCGGTGTATTTGCCGGGAATCGAGTATTCGGGGAGAGGTGTGAGCTTTCCCGCCGTCACCGATTGTGCATCGAGAGTGTCAGGAACTTGCGTGTATTTGCGGATTTCGTAGGTGGCGAAAGCCGCGAGTCCGAATTTGGCATATTCGTGGAAACCTTCGAGAAGCTGAATGCCCACGGTGTTAGAAAGTTTCCAGAACTTTGTGTTGTCGTTGGTGCCGTTGAGCGAGAGGAAGCTGTTGCTGAAGAAAGAGGTGTCTTCGCGCGCCGAAGTGTTGAGAAACATGTGCTTGTTGGTCTTGTAGCGCATGGTCCAGATGAAGCTTGTCACCGGAATGTAGGTTTTGCTGATGATAGAGTCGGTGCTGTCGCGCTCGGTGTGGTAGTAACCCACCTTGTAACGGTGATTCATATAAAATTCGTGCCCCCAAATCTGTGAATGGGCAGCCGAGAGATTCACGGGAACGGTCTTGTAATCAACCTTAGTGGATCCACCTTGCACTTCGGCAGGGTTGGTGATGTAGCGGTCGTCGGTGATACCGCCGTTTTCCTTGTTGAGGAAGTTATAGTTGTTGAAATAAGCCTGGAGCTCATATCGATCGCCGATGTAGGAGCCGAAAAGCCGCCAGGTGAAGTCTTTGGTTGCTTGGTTGGTGTAGAAGCCTTTAGAGTAGAGGTAATCGAGAGCGGCGCCCACTTGGATGGCTTTGTTCACGTTGCCCGAGAACTCAGTGCGCAGACGGTCTTGCACGTTGTCTTTGTTTCCACCCGTGTTGTAGCTGAAGAGCGTCATGGGGATTCGGGTGTTGTAGTAACGCTGTGTGTGAATCGACGGCAGCCAAGCTTCGAGAGCGTCCTCAAAGAAGAAATCGCTTGCTGATGAGCGGTCGAAGAAAATCTGATTCTGACCCTCTGCACCGAGGTTGCCGGTGGTGGCATAAGCATTGCTCACCATTGAAGGCACGGCTTGAAGATGGTAGTTGTAGTGAAGAGTGTCGATAGTTGAAGGGTATCGCAAGCCGAGCGGGTCGGTGATGGTCCAAGCGTAGGAAGGCTCGATTTTCGGTCCGCGCTTTGCGATGGCCGGCAAAGTCATTGCAATAGCCGCAAGAAAAATGATATATATTATACTGCGTCTGTTCATTGTGTCGTTGAAGAAAAATATCTGCAAAAATACACATAAAAACCGAAACACCGAAAATAATTGCCCATTTTCCCACTATATGCACGGCAATAGGGCATTTGGTGCATATAGTGGGTGTGTGGTGTGGGTGACAATGAGCAGGTTAGTGAACAACTACCTTGTGGGTGCCAGTTGCGGTAGTCACAATGTAGAAACCCGGGGCTACCGCTATGGTGGCGGTGCCGAAGATGTGAGCGGGTGCCTCAACGGGAGTGCCGCTGAGGGTGAAGATTGCGGCTTGTGTGCCGTGGGGTGCAGAGATGTTGATTGCACCCGGAGCGGCAGTGACGGCAATGAGGCTCTTGGTGGCTTCTACGCCAGCCTGGTCGCTGATGCGCACCACCCAGTTGCCATCGACTTGGCGCACTGTGACATCAACGTTCTCCACCACTTCCTCGTTCATGGTGATATTAGGGTCGTTGATGGTGGTGGAGACCACATAGTCTTCGTTGAGAATGAGAGGATTGCCGTTGCTGCACATTTCAAAGCAGCCACTCCACGAGCGGCGGTCGATAATCTTGAAACCGCGGCCGTCGTTGAGCTGGCTGATGCGGTCGAAGTGTCGGGAATAGGTGTGGGTGATGCTATTGTAGAACAGCTGTGGAGCATCGGCAGGTTGCCAGTTTCCGAGCACGCTCGAGGCACCTACCATGTAGAGGGCTGCAAAAGGAGCCTGGTCGTCGTCGCCATCGGTCCATTGCCTGTTGAGCCAATTGACTTTCGCCAGCAGATAGGCAAGGTAGCGGTCGCGGGAATTTGACATGTCGGCATTGCCATACTCGGGCCACCGCTCGGCGTCGCGAGCAGCGGCAGAGGCTATTTTGGCGGTGAAATTGTTGATAAACTGCTCGATAGAGGCAAATTGCAGCATAAAGTCGCTCCACTTGGCCTTTACGGCATCTTGGAAAGCCGGGAATTTTGCGATTTCGCCAATCCAGTGCTGATGGAAATTTGAGCCATCGTAGATGAACTTGTCGGTGCCGCGACGGAAAGAGTTGCCAAAGTCCCACACGGGACCGAAAATCATCTTGGTGTCGGCACCACGCTCCTTGTGCCAGTAGCAACTGCCGTGGAACGATTCGCCATTGTCGGTCACTTCCTGTGTGATGTAGAACTTTGCAAGCTCGTCGATGTCGATATAGTCTTGCCAGGTGGTAGAAGATTTGTCGTCGGCATAGATGGCGGCATCGGCGGCGGTGACGAGATTTACGAGATAATCCTTCTGAGCCTCCGAAAGCACCTCGGGCGTCTTGTGAGTGAAACGCATATATTCGCCGGTGCCGCAATTTTCACGGATGCTTACTTGGGCAGGGTCGTCGTAGTTGTCGATTTCCACGAGCCAGCCTCCGGTGATGGCAGAGGGGTCGGTTTCATTATCGGCTTGTTCGGTGACATTGACGCGGTCGCTGTCAACGCGGATGAGTTCGGTGAGGAAATAAAGGCCGATGTAATCGCCATTGAGCACCACCTCCACAGGTTCTTGTGCAGGAGTCCAGGCGAGACCTAATCGGCGGCTCACCTCAAAGCCCACGGTGTTGCGCAAAAAGCCCAGGTTGTCGTCGGCATTGGCAAGAAGTCCGAAGTGCTTGCTTTTTTTCATGCCGAGCAGAGGCTGCTTGGAGTCGAGCTTCAGGCGATAAGGCTTTTTGTTGAAGCCACTCCAGGTGTAGTTGCCGCGGCCCTTGATTTGCATTGAGAGAGGAGCGTCGGCAGAGCCGATAGAAGAATAACCGTCGAGCCCGAGAGCATCGAGATAGTAAGTGGCGGTGAGATAGTCTTCCTTGGAAGTGATGGGAGCGCCGTTAGAAGTGTTGATGTAGAAGATTGGCAGAGTGCCCGAGGGGGATACTGCCATCAACAAGAAGGCTGAAAAAGCAGCAACAAGTGAAAAGAAAAGACGTTTCATAATAGATAATTTGGGGTAGGTTGTTAATGTCTATATTGTTTCACAAAGGTAGTGATAATTTATTGAAAAGAGCTAAAAAATTGCAGATAAAAATCAAACAATCTTTCGGCTGGATTCTCTGCAAAAGATAACCGTTGCATCTTGCACAATCGCCGCTGAATTAGTATATTTGCAAAAAACAAACCTAATTTACTGCTTATGGATTTTTGGGAATATGTGATGATGTTTGGCGCATTGGTGATATTTGCTCTCGTCCTTTCGCTCATGATTGACCCCAAGGGGAAGTGTAACCGGCCAAAACGCAACAAGACC
>JBJFEF010000344.1:0-3978 GCA_051890435.1 Muribaculaceae bacterium | reverse complement strand
TATTTTAAGAATCTTGTCTAATCCATCTTTGTGGAAAACAGAGATGAGAGCTGTCTTGATTTTTTTATTCTGAGCCATATATAAAAGTTCAATTTTGGAAATTCACTACAAAAGTATTAAAAAATAGGGAAATAGCTGCTATAAAGCATAAAATATTTTTCAAAGGAGGCAAGCTCAATGCCGATAAACATATATTAGCATTGAGCTTGCAGCTCGTGGAGCTTATTTTTTGTTTTTCTCAATCCACTTGCGAGCATTGACGAAAGCCTCAATCCAGGGAGTTACCTCGTCGGCACGATGCGACTCGGGATAGAAACCGCACTGCCATGGGAAGATGGCGCGCTCGAGGTGAGGCATCATGGCGAGGTGACGGCCATCGGCTGAAGCGATGCCGGCAACAGCACGAGGAGAGCCGTTGGGGTTGGCGGGATAGGTCTTGTAGGAGTATTGAGCTACTACATTGTATTTGTCAGCCGATTCGGGGAGGTAGAATTTGCCTTCTCCGTGAGCAACCCAAATACCGAGACGAGAGCCGGAGAGCGAGCCAAACATCACAGAGTTGTTCTTCGGGATTGTGAGGCCAAGGAATTGTGACTCAAATTTGTGAGAGTCGTTGTGGAGCATTTTTGTGCGCTTTGTGTGCTCGGGATTGATGAGGTTGAGCTCAATCATCACTTGGCAACCGTTGCAGATTCCGAGGCTGAGAGTGTCGGTGCGCTTGTAGAAGCGTTGGAGAGTGGCTTTTGCAGTTTCGTTCCAGAGGAAACCGCCAGCCCAACCCTTGGCAGAGCCGAGAACGTCGGAATTGGAGAAACCGCCGCAGAATACAATCATATTAACATCGTCGAGTGTTTCACGACCCGACATGAGGTCGGTCATGTGCACGTCTTTCACGTCGAAGCCGGCATAGTAGAGCGAGTAAGCCATTTCGCGGTCGCCGTTTACGCCCTTTTCACGAATGATAGCAGCCTTGATGCCCGAGGGCTTATGGCTGAAACCGGTGATACCGAGGTCGGCAGCTTTTCCGGTGAAGCCTTTTGGAAGGATGTAGCGGATAGGCTGCTTCTTGTAGTTGAGGAAACGTAGCTTGGCGCAAGCTTCGCCGCTTTGCTTGGTGTCGAGGAGATAAGAAGACTCCATCCACACATCGCGCAAGTGGTCGATGAAGAGCATATATTCATTGCCGTCGTGATTGATGGTGAGGCTGCGTTCAGCCGAGGGAGCACCAATCTCGATGCATGAAACTTGTGCTTTGGTGAGAGCAGCGAGCACGCGGTCGATTTTCTTGTCGGCAACTTGAATGACGAGAGCGGGATTCTCGGCGAATAGAATCTTGATGAGGTCGCTTTCGGTGAAGTTGTCGGTGCAGATTTCGATACCGCCCTTGGTGTTGGCGAATGCCATTTCAAGAAGTGCGGTTACGAGACCACCAGCCGACACGTCGTGAGCAGCAAGAAGCATCGACTTAGCTACGAGGTCTTGCACGGCATTGAATGTACGAGCGAAATATTCGGGCGATTTCACTGTGGGAGAAGTAGCTCCGAGAGCGCCGAGCGACTGTGCGAAAGCAGAGCCACCGAGGTTCAGGTCATCGGCAGAGAAGTCGATATAGAAGAAACGGCTGTTGCGGTTTTGCATTACCGGTGAAACGGTCTTTTTCACGTCGGCAACCTCACCGGCAGCCGAGATGATAACCGTGCCCGGAGCGAGCACCTTCTTGTCGCCATATTTTTGAGTCATCGAAAGGCTATCCTTACCAGTGGGGATGTTGATTCCAAGAGCGCAGGCAAAGTCGCTACAAGCCTTTACAGCCGAGTAGAGAGCGGCATCTTCGCCGGTGTTGCGGCAAGGCCACATCCAGTTGGCGCTGAGCGAAATGCTTTTGAGACGGTCTTTGAGGTTTGCGCCCACGATGTTGGTGAGAGCTTCGGCAATGGAGAGCACGGAACCAGCCTCGGGGCTGATGAGGGCAGCTTGAGGCGCATGGCCGATAGAAGTGGCAATACCCTTTGTTCCGGTGAAGTCGAGAGCCACTACGCCGCAGTTGCTGAGCGGGAGCTGAATTTCGCCCTGGCATTGCTGGCGAGCAATCTTGCCGGTGATTGAGCGATCGACCTTATTGGTGAGCCAATCCTTGCAGGCAACGCCTTCGAGCTGGAGGACGGTTTCAACATATTCGTTGAGGTTGTCGGTGGAGTAATGAGCATCGGCGAAGTGGTGAGGTGCGGTGACATCGGTCATCACGGTGACAGGAGAGCTGCCAAACATATCCTTCATGCCGAGGTCGATGGGTCGCACGCCGTTTTTGTCTTCGAAGACAAAACGGTCGTCGCCTGTTGTTTCACCTACAACGTAGAAAGGAGCGCGCTCGCGGTCGGCGATTTGGCGGATGTGGTCGATGTCTTTTTTCTCAACCACCATACCCATACGCTCTTGCGACTCGTTGCCGATAATCTCTTTGAGAGAGAGTGTGGGGTCGCCTACGGGTAGGGCAGAGATATTGATTTTGCCACCGGTTTCTTCAACGAGCTCGGAGAGTGCATTGAGGTGCCCACCTGCACCGTGGTCGTGTATAGAAACGATGGGGTTGCTGTCGGACTCGGAGAGGGCGCGAATTACGTTTGATACACGTTTCTGCATCTCGGGGTTGGCACGCTGCACGGCATTAAGCTCGATAGAGTTGTCGTATTGGCCGGTGTTGACCGACGAAACTGCGCCGCCGCCCATACCGATGCGGTAGTTGTCGCCACCCATGAGTACCACCTCCTGGTGAGGCTTGGGAGTTCCTTTGATTGCGTCGCGCTTGTTGGCGAAGCCCACACCGCCGGCAAGCATTATTACCTTGTCGTAGGCAAACTGGTTGCCGCCTTCTTCGTGCTCAAAAGTGAGGAGCGAACCGCAGATGAGCGGCTGACCAAACTTGTTGCCGAAGTCGGAAGCACCATTAGATGCCTTGATGAGGATTTCCTCGGGAGTCTGATAGAGCCAAGGGCGAGGTGGCATGGTGCAAAGTTCCCATTTGCGCTCGGCGGCAGTGCGAGGATAAGAAGTCATATATACGGCAGTTCCGGCAAGCGGAAGGCTTGCGCGACCACCGCCAAGACGGTCGCGGATTTCACCGCCCGAACCGGTAGCAGCGCCGTTGAAAGGCTCAACAGTGGTGGGGAAGTTGTGTGTTTCGGCTTTGAGAGAGATGACGGTGTCGATTTCTTTGACTTCAAAGAAATCGGGTTTTTCGGGGTTGCGAGGAGCAAACTGCTCAATGCTCGGACCCTCAACGAAAGCAACATTATCTTTATAAGCCGATACGAGAGCATTGGGGTTTTCTTGCGATGTCTTCTTAATCATCTTGAAGAGAGAAAGAGGTTTCTCCTCGCCGTCGATGATAAACTTGCCATTGAAAATCTTGTGGCGGCAGTGCTCGGAATTGACTTGAGAGAAACCGAAGACCTCGCTATCGGTGAGCGGACGGCCAAGCTTTTGGGCAAGTTGCTTGAGATATTCGATTTCTTCGGGGTTGAGAGCCAAACCTTCTTTGACATTGTATTCCTCAATATTATCGATGTGCACAATTTCTTCAGGAGTCTTGGTGATTTTGAAAGTGTCGCAATCGAGAGTGTGGTAGACTCGCTGGAGCATTTTGTCGAACGTAGGGTTGCCATCATTGGCAATGGAGAACTCCTCAATGCGAAGAATGCCAGAGATGCCCATATTCTGGGTGATTTCAACGGCATTCGTACTCCAAGGGGTAATCATTTCACGACGAGGCCCAACAAAAGTGCCAGAGAGCGTTTTTTTCTTAAGAGGCTTGGCACCGTCGAACAGCCATGTGAATTTCTCGATTTCGGAGTCGGAGAGAATGTGGTCGGCATCGACCGCATAAATAGTATTGGCTCCTTTTTTGAAGAATGCTATCATAATAATACTTGAGTGATGTGTTAAGTCATTATTTTTATGGTGCAAAGTTACGCAAAAACA
>JBJFEF010000343.1:0-4004 GCA_051890435.1 Muribaculaceae bacterium | reverse complement strand
CTGCGCTGGGGTTAGAGCCAGTGGTAGTGGGCATTGAGGGTGGTGAAGAGCAGGTAGCCGAAGAAGGCGAGACCGAGGGTGAAGAATGGCCAGATGAACCACTGGGCGAAGTGCCCGAAGTAGCAGCCGTCGTATTCGCGGTAGCGTTGGCGCACCTTTTCGCGCTCGTCGGCAAGCATTTCGCTGATTTCGCTGAAATGCTTACGGTTACATTCCATCATCCATTGTCGCTGCTTGGAAAAGAGCGCTTCAATCCGCTCCATATCGGCATCGGAGGTATGAACTGCCACGTTCAGCCGCGACGGGGCTTCCTCTATCACGCCATCGATGTGGTCGTTGATGGTATCGACTTTTTTACTGATCACCCTCACGGAGTCGTTCAGTGCTGATTCTGCACGCTTTGCCTGTTGGATTGAGGTTTCCAGCGAGAGTTTGCTGTTGATTACTGCTGTTATCAACTTTTCGATATCGCTGCCCAACTGACGTAGCTCGGGCACTTGATCGATAATTGCTTGCTTGGCTTGCAAGGTCTCCATTTCATGCTCCACTTCGTTCATCATTTCGTCGAAGTCGGGCGTTTCTTCTGTTTTATTGCTTCTTTTAATCATAATTATGTGTGTTTTTTTTAACGGTGATAGTGATAACGTGGTCGGGGTTTCATCATAGAGTGTGCCATACGTATGCACCTGCGGGCAAACTGCCTCTCGTCTTCGTCGTCCTTCTTTCTCCAGCCCGACTGTGGCGCAGAGCCTCCGCCTCCACAGGAAACTGAGATGGAAGTTGCGGCATCGACGTAGCCTAAGAAGAGCAGTATCACAACGTTCACGACGTCTTTCTTCGTTGCGGCATTGTTGTCATCGGGCACTTGCGATTCGTTGAAAATAATGTCTAACAACGAGGTGGGAATCCTTACAATCTCGGCATCATTGCCAATTCTGACAGCTATATGCGAATACGATGGCTTTGCGACTGCCGGCCCGGTGGTGGAAGTTTCCAAAGGAACCTTGGTCGCGGTCTTCTCCTGGACTTTCAAAGGAGTTTTCGCGATTTCCGGCTTCGGGTGCAGTTTTTGCCAAGTGGTCTCAATTGTAGAGACCATGAATTTCCTGCCGATTTCGGAAGCCTTGAATACAGATGCGTTTTTCCCGATGGTATAGCCCACAAGTCTCTTTTTACTGTCGTAACGAGGCTTTACTTCGCAGCCGTTTTTGCGCAGCAATCGGAAGAAAAGGTGAATGTCGAAATCCGGCATGTTCCGCAGCGCGTTTTCGCATATTCGGGCAATCTCCGCCTTGCGCATCGCGCGAATCTCCTTCGGTTGCTTCCACCCATGACGCATATTGATGATTTCCGCAGCCTTCATTGCACGGATGTGAATATCGTGGACATCATTCGTGTTGCCGTCAAGATCGACGCGGCAGCAGTCGATGTGCAGGTGCCGAGTGCCCGACTTTGAGTCGGTGTGCAATGCACCCACATTCATTGAATTGCGGAAATTGGTCTTGACCTCCCGGTTCATGTCCTTGGGGACGATGGCGAGTGAGTCAATAACCTCCAAGGCTTCATCGTGAAGCGCAGCCCAGTCGGACATCGTGAAGTTTGCCGATTCCTCCTTCGATGGGGAAATCACAAAATTCACCATGAGCCGTTCGAGTTTCCTTCCCGTGGTATGACCCGACTGGTGAAGCAGGCAATGATGTTTCATCATGTACCAGATGGCGGTGGGGTCGAGCCCATAGGGAAGATGGTTAAGCTTGACCGTCTTTGCGTTCTCCTTCTCCATCGCGTAGCGCAGGGAGTTGCCGCCGTAGGATACTGCTTTTGCGAGAATAATCATGGTGCCTCCTTTTCTTTGGTCAGTACACTTGATGTGATGTTCTCCTCTATGTGTCGCCAATGTCGGACAAGCCCGGCAACGGCATCAATCCACCAGCGCATGAATTTCGTGCTCCTGAAATAGTGCGACTTTTCCTCAGCCGTTTTCGTGGCGAGAACGTTGCTGACTTTTATCAAATCAGCCCTTGCGATAGCGAGCGAATTGAGGGCTTCCACCTCGTCACTGGTGAGGCGCTTGCGTGGATGGTGCTTCAGTGCTGCCGCCACCACATAGCGGCTCAGGCTCAGACCGCACTCTGCGGCGAGCTCACGAAGCTTTTCGAGCTCATTTCGGGTGCAGCGGAAGGTGTGTACTTCCGTCGGTGTTTTCCGTTGGGTATTTTGTTTCATTTTGTGCTGATTATGTGGTTGAGGTCTGCGAGCCTGCGAGCCGCCGGCTAAAACTTTTAGGATTGCAAAACCCGGACAGGGGTTTTGTAATACAAAAGGATTTCTCGAAAAGTACCGACAAAAAGCCGGTGCTTTAACCATCAAAAATCCCGGGTGTGATTGAATCTGTGCAACCAGCCGGAATACCGTCTTTTGGCTCATTCCTGAGGCTGTACGGGGGCCGTTCTGACCGCAAGGTTCGCCTACCTCACCTCGTGATTAGACATTTGTGTATGCTTCCCCAGGCGCGACATTACCAGCTTCGGCAGATGTAGATTGGCAGCCTGTATTGGACTCGACCGCCTTATAGGAATCTTGTCTGCCTGCCTTTGCATAATAAGCCTTCTCCAAAGACACTTTGGTATTAGGCACATCGCTGCCACTTGGGCGGGAAGTCTTCACTGCGGAAGTAACGGAAGAATCGCCACAACAGTTAAACTCACTCACTTTGTCCGCGCCAATTGTCCCCGACGAAATGAGGGAAGGGAAACAGCTTGGTTGAGAATACTTCTTCACCCCGTAGGATCGGGATTTACCACTGCCCACGGCAGCCATTTCCCTGTCGGGGCACATTGTGTCTTCAGCCTCAATTGCTACAACCCTTGGCGGCGGGACCTCCGCGTGGAAGATTCCTGAGCCGTCGGCATTAGGCTTCGACGCAAACTGGTTCTTCACGAGCCTGCCATTCACATACCACCCCGACAGCGAGTGCAGCGTGTGGACTCTGACATCTCCCACCTTCTGCGACGAGGAAATTCCCAGCGCCTCCATCGCCTCGATCAGTTTGGGAACCGTCTTACGGTCCATACTCCAGAGACGGGCAAGTCGGGAGTTGTCTATAGCGACTTGCCCGGGCAGGATTTCCAGCTGTTGCGTCTTGCTCAGCTGCACAAATTCCGATTCACGCGCAGCAAGCCCGACCAACGACATAAAACAGTCCATTCGGTCAATCTTGTACTTCTTGCTACGAAGGAACTCCACCTGTCCACCGGACAGCGTGAAGCAAAAATAAAAATTCTCATCAGCCATTTTTTAAATGAAATTTAAGTTATACATAATGTGTTTTTGAATAATGTGGGCTCAACTTTTCACTGGAAAGACAGCTCTGAACCCGTAGCTGAATTTCCATTCACGATGCCGAGGAAATCCCCGTCAGTGGCTTGGCCGTGACAGCGCAGCCGAGCCGGGTTTGCGGCGGTGGGTGCGGAGGATTGCGGCGTTGAGCTCGGCGTCGGTGAGAGGAAGTGGATTTTTCCGCTGCACCTCGAGCCACTTGTCGATTTCGTCGGGGTAGAGCACCCAGCGCTTGCCCGACTTGATGCCTGGAATTTCGCCGAGCGCCAGCTTCTGGTAGATGGTGCCGAGCGGAATTCCGGTGTATTCAGCCACTTCGTGCGGATTCATCGGCTTGCGCTTGGTTATGGTTTTTTGCTGAGATAATGTTTTGAGAAGGCCAGTCAACAACGCCTTCAAGCCCGCAACTTCGTCCCGAAGCCGGGCAACGACCATAGGCAGGTCGTTGAATGTAAGTGTTTCGTTTTCCATTAGTTTACAGCGATTGGGTTTTGAATCGCAGCGCAAAGAAAAGGAATGATACAGCCGTTAATCGGTTAATTTCAGGTGCATTTGCTTATCACAACGTTTTCACGGTTGTTTGCGGTTACTTGCTGTTTTCGAGAGCTGTTTTGCTGTAGAATTATAGCAATGCGGCATTACCGGGCATATCCGCAGAAGGAAGA
>JBJFEF010000342.1:0-14747 GCA_051890435.1 Muribaculaceae bacterium | reverse complement strand
GTAGTTAAGTCTTCTTTCTGGGATGCTCTTTTGTATGGTCAAAGTTCGTATATTGTTGAGGGTACTCCTATCGTTTTAAAGAAAGACGCGACCTTAGATGTTGATAATTTGAAAAGCGAATCTAAAGGTTCAATAATGTTCTATCATGATGTTAAACAAGGAGATACAGTGGCATCAATTGCATCTCAATATGGTGTTTCTGTTGGAGATATCGTTAAATGGAATAAACTTTCTTCTAACACATTATCTCAAGGTACAAAACTTCTAATCTATTTGAAGAATTAACGTCAGCAATTATCCATCTGGACTTTAGTAGATTAATTACTATACTTTTAACCGAAAAAAGTGTAAGAGACTGTGTCAATATGGCGCAGCCTCTTTTTTTCTCTTTCCATCACATATATGCCCTACCTTGCAATCGCTATAATCCCCACAGCAACCATTTTTAGGCTCCATTTGCAGGTTTTTACAGCAAAATGCTCGCTATTCCATCACAAATTTGTATATTTGCAAATTATTTTTTGATAGCATAATCTAATTATCTGCAATTAGGCATAAATGGATAAATCTACAAATATCGGCAACACGCGGCTGTTCTACACCGTCGAGGGTGAAGGGCTTCCCGTGATTCTTATGCACGGTTGGGGCTGCAACCATTCCACCCTCAAGAGCATCGAGCAGCAGCTCTCACCGGGCTTCAAGGTCTATAATGTCGATTTCCCGGGCTTTGGCAGCAGCGATGAGCCTTCATCGGTGTGGGGCGTAGAAGAATACACCCACCTCATCGAGGAGTTTGCCCGACAAGAGAACATCGTGAATCCCATCCTATTGGGGCACTCTTTCGGTGGTCGTGTCGGCATCCTTTTCGCCTCGCGAAACAAGGTGCGTAAGCTCATTCTCGTCGATGCCGCCGGCGTAAAGCCTCGCCGCTCCCTGCGCTACTACTACAAGGTCTATTCCTACAAGGCTATGAAGCACCTGTTGCTCTTCTTCCTCGGAAAGCAACGCGGCGAAGCTGCTCTCAACCGTTACCGTGCTAAGGTTGGCTCAAGCGACTACTCCAGCGCCTCTCCCATGATGCGTGCCATCCTAAGCAAAGTAGTCAACGAAGACCTCAAGAGCGTTATGCCACTGATTTCCTGTCCCACACTCCTCATTTGGGGTGCCAACGACACCGCCACTCCGCTAAGCGATGCAAAAATCATGGAAAAGCTCATTCCCGATGCCGGACTTGTGAGCTTCGATGGCGTAGGACATTATAGCTTCCTCGAAAATCCATTCCAGTTTGCTGCTGTGCTGAAAAGCTTTCTTAGCAACGACATGACAAAACAATAAACATTACATGATAATGACTACGATGATGATAACCCCTGATTTGATAATTGACATATTGTTTGTGATTGCTGCCATAGCTCTTCTCCTCACCGAGGTGAAATGGGACATGCAGATGATGCAGCAAAATTCCTACCGCAACGAGCGTTTCATCAAGTGGCTCAAGGGTAGCAGCGAATATGCCGGCGTGAGCCGTCTCACCGACCTCGCCATGCTCGTCCTTGCCCTTTCCACTTTCATGCAGTCGTGGCCCGTGAAGCTCATTCTCGCTATCGCTATGGCTGTGAAATGCGTGATTGCTCTACGCAAGAAATACAAAAAGCCTCTCGTCTTCACCAAGCGCGTGTTGCGACTCTACATCACCGAGTGCACAGTGCTCATCGGCGTGGCTGCTCTCGCTGCCGTGATGCGTCAGCTCGCTTTCGAGGCAGGTCTTGTGGCTCTGTTCTTCGCCACTTTCTCCTGGGCTTTCTCTCTCGCTTTCAACTGGCTGCTAAAACCCGTTGAAAAAGCCATCAACAATAGCTTCGTCAACGATGCCAAGCGAATCCTCGCTCAAATGCCTCACATGACAATCGTGGGTATCACCGGCAGCTATGGAAAAACGAGCACAAAGCACTATCTCTACCGCATTCTCTCCGAGAAATACTCCGTGCTCATGACTCCCGGCAGCTTCAACACCCCTATGGGTGTAGTACGCACCGTGCGTGAAATGCTTCAGCCCTACAACGACCTCTTCATCGTGGAAATGGGAGCCAAAAACGTGGGCGACATCAAGGAAATTTGCGACATCGTTCACCCCCACATGGGCATTGTCACTGCCGTGGGTGAGCAGCACCTTGAGTCGTTCAAGTCGATAGAGAATGTGCAGCGCACCAAGTTTGAGCTCATCGATGCTCTGCCTGCCGACGGATTTGCCGTGCTCAACGACGACTTCCCGTTCGTTGCCAACCGCAAAGTCGATAACGTCGCTGTGCGCCGCTACACCGTAGCCGACAAGCCTACAAGCGACTACCACGTTGAGGATATATCTTATAGCGCCGCCGGCACACAATTCACAATCGTGGGCAACGGCTTGCGCCTGCAGCTCTCCACTCGCCTCGTGGGTGAATGCAACATCTCCAACCTCATGGCGGCTGTCATCATGGCTCTCCACCTCGGTGTTGATGAGCAGAAAATAAAGTATGCCGTGAGCCGCATCGAGCAAGTGGAGCACCGCCTCAATGTGAAGCGGACAGCCTCGGGTATCACCATCATCGACGACGCCTTCAATTCCAACCCCGACGGCTCTCGCATGGCTCTCGACGTGCTCGCCGGTATGAAGGGCGGAAAGCGCATCGTCATCACTCCGGGCATGATTGAGCTTGGCTCAAAGCAGGATTATTTCAATGAGCTTTTCGGTGAACACATCGCCGAAACCGCCGACGTGGCAATCATCGTGGGGCAATACAATCGCGATGCCATCATCAAGGGCATCAACCAAAAGGGCATGGACTCCAAGAATGTGCACACTGTGGCATCTTTCACCGAGGCTCAAAAGCTTATGCTCTCCTTTGCCACAGCGGGCGACACCGTCCTCTATGAGAATGACCTCCCCGACTCTTTCAAATAATTGATAATTAACACATAACGATAATATAAGCATTTAAGAAAAAATGAAGACTAACATTGGAGTATTCTTCGGCGGACGTTCTACCGAGCATGAGATTTCAGTGATTTCGGCATCGCAAGCTATGCATGCCATCAACCGCGATAAATACGACGTTACACCAATATACATTTCAAAACAGGGAAAATGGTACACCGGAGATGCTCTCTTCGACGTTGCCAACTACCGCGACATCAATGCACTCCTTGCCAAGTGCCAAGAGGTGTATATGCGCCCTATCTACGACGACTACAACCTCTACAAGTCAAAGAAGCCGCTTTTTGGCAGCGACGTTGTCACTCGCCTCGATGTGGTGATTCCCGTGCTCCACGGCTCTAATGTGGAAGACGGCATCTTTGAAGGCGTTCTCCAGACTATCGGCATTCCCTACGCCGGTTGCGATGTGCTCGCAAGCGCCAACGGAATGGACAAAATCACTATGAAGATGATTCTCTCGGCTTGCAACATTCCTGTAGTCGATTACGTTTGGTTCACCGACAAGCAATGGTTTGCCAACCGCGACGAGCTGATTGCACAAATCGAGAAAAAGCTCGGCTACCCCGTTATCGTGAAGCCCGCCAACCTCGGATCTTCTGTGGGCATTGGTTGCGCTCACAATCGCGAGGAGCTTATCGACAAAGTCGATGCTGCCGAGAAATATTCCACCCGACTCATCGTGGAATACATGGTGAAAGACCTCCAGGAAATCAACTGCTCCGTAATTGGCGACTGCGACGAATACCGTATGTCGGTTCTCGAGCAACCTCTCACCTCGCAGGATATTCTCACCTACACCGACAAATACATGGGCGGCACTAAGGGGGCAAAAGGCATGGCTGCCTCCCAAAAGAAATTCCCTGCCGACCTTCCCGATGCCGAAACCAAGCGCATCCAGTTCCTCGCCGGCGAAACCTTCCGTGCTCTTTCTTGCCACGGCGTAAGCCGCGTCGATGTGATGATTGAGGGCAAAAGCGAGCCCGATGCCTCAGGCTGCCGCAAAATCTTCGTCAACGAAATCAACACCATTCCCGGCTCGCTCTCTTTCTACCTCTGGGAAGGATCGGGCTTGAAGTTCGACCTGGAAATGGAGCAACTCGTGCAGCTCGCTCTCAAGCGCAAGCGCGAGCAAGGCATGAAAACGGTCAGCTACGACCAGAATATTTTCAGCCTCGGTGGCGGAATTAAGGGCGGAAAAATGGGTAAGTTAGGAAAATAGCAAAATTTTTAGTAAGTTTGCACTGTTTTTTCATTGATATATAATTTTATGGATCGTAAATTCAACGAATATAGCAAGTTCAATCTATCAGACATCAACAAGGAGATTCTGAAGAAGTGGGACGAGGAAAATGTGTTTGAGAATAGCATCAAGGAGCGCGAAGGCGCACCTTCGTTTGTATTCTTCGAGGGTCCGCCATCGGCTAATGGTATGCCGGGCATTCACCATGTGATGGCTCGCACCATCAAGGATATCATTTGCCGCTTCAAGACCATGAAGGGATTCCAGGTGATGCGAAAAGCCGGCTGGGACACTCACGGCTTGCCCGTGGAGCTCGGCGTGGAAAAAGCGCTCGGCATCACAAAGGAGGATATCGGCTCCAAAATCTCAGTTGACGACTACAATGCTGCCTGCCGCAAGGAGGTGATGAAATACACCCGCGAGTGGGAAGACCTCACTCACCGCATGGGCTACTGGGTCGATATGCAGCACCCCTACATCACCTATGAGAACAGCTATATCGAAACTCTCTGGTGGCTTCTCAAGCAGCTTTACAACAAGAATCTTCTCTACAAGGGCTACACCATTCAGCCCTATTCTCCTGCTGCAGGTACGGGTCTCAGCTCTCACGAGCTTAACCAGCCCGGCTGCTACCGCGACGTGAAGGACACCACCGTCACAGCTCAGTTTAGCGTGAAGGATAACGGCAACGCTGTGGTTGAAGCTATCAAGGCGAAGGCTGCCGAGGGATTCAAGCAGAACATCTGCATCATCGCCTGGACCACAACTCCTTGGACCCTTCCCTCCAATACCGCTCTTTGCGTCGGACCGAAGATTCAATATGTCGCTCTCGAAACATTCAACCCCTACAACGGCACTCCTATGGTGTGCATCATGGCTAAGGAGCGCGTTAGTGCCTACTTCACTGCCGACGCTGCCACAAAGGACTTTGCCGATTACAAGGCAGGCGACAAGGTGGTCCCCTACCGCGTCATTGCCGAGTTTGCAGGCTCCGACCTCGTGGGCATCGCCTACGAGCAGCTTTTCCCGTGGGTAAAACCGGTTGATAAAATCAACGACAAGATTGTTGTCAATGAAAATGGATTCCGCGTTATCCCCGGCGACTATGTCACCACCGAGGATGGTACGGGTATTGTGCACATCGCGCCTACCTTTGGTGCCGATGATGCCTTCGTTGCAAAAGCTGCCGGCATTCCGTCGCTATTTATGATCAACAAGAAGATGGAAACCCGCCCGATGGTTGACTTCACCGGAAAATACTGGCTCATGGACGAGCTCGACCCCGATTTCGTTGAAAATTGCATCAATAAGGATCTCTACAAGGACTACGAAGGCGAGTATGTGAAAAACGCTTACTCCCCAAAATACAACGTCGATGGAAAATTCGACGAAAAAGCCGCTGCTAAGGACGAAGACCTCAATGTGGTCATCTGCATACGCATGAAACAAGCCGGTACTGCATTCAAGATTGAAAAGCATGTGCACAACTATCCTCACTGCTGGCGCACCGACAAGCCCGTGCTCTACTATCCACTCGACAGCTGGTTTATCCGCTCCACTGCATGCAAAGACCGCATGGTTGAGCTCAACAAGACAATCAAGTGGAAACCTGAGCACACAGGCACCGGCCGATTCGGCAAGTGGCTCGAAAACCTCAACGACTGGAACCTCAGCCGCAGCCGCTATTGGGGCACTCCGCTCCCAATCTGGCGCAGCGACGACAAGGAGGAAATCTGCATTGGCAGCGTCGAAGAGCTTTACAACGAAATCGAAAAATCGGTGGCTGCCGGCATCATGAAGTCCAACCCTTGGAAAGAAAAAGGTTTCATCCCCGGCGATTACAGCAAGGAGAACTACGATAAAATCGATCTGCATCGCCCCTACGTCGATGACATTGTCCTCGTTTCTCCCACAGGTAAGCCCATGAAGCGTGAGCTCGACCTCATCGATGTGTGGTTCGATTCAGGCTCTATGCCCTACGCACAAATCCACTATCCGTTTGAAAACAAGGAGGCTCTCGACAGCCGCAACGTATATCCTGCCGACTTCATCGCCGAGGGCGTTGACCAAACTCGTGGTTGGTTCTTCACCCTTCACGCCATCGCCACAATGGTATTCGACAGCGTGGCCTACAAGTCGGTTATCTCTAACGGTCTTGTCCTCGACAAGAACGGTAACAAGATGAGTAAGCGTCTCGGCAACGCCGTTGACCCATTCGGCGCAATCGAAAAATATGGTACCGACCCATTGCGCTGGTACATGATTTCCAACTCTTCGCCTTGGGACAACCTCAAGTTCGACACTGCCGGCGTTGAAGAGGTGAGCCGTAAGTTCTTCGGAACTCTCTACAACACCTACTCATTCTTCGCGCTCTACGCCAATGTCGATGGCTTTGACAATTCACAGCCTCAGGTGCCCGTAAGCGAGCGCCCCGAAATCGACCGATGGATTATCTCGCTCCTCAATTCTCTCGTAGCTGAAGTCAATCGTCAGCTCGAAGACTATGAGCCCACAAAGGCTGCTCGCGCTATCTCTGATTTCGTAGGCGACAACCTCAGCAACTGGTATGTGCGCCTCAACCGCAAGCGCTTCTGGGCAGGCGAAATGACCACCGACAAGCTTTCGGCTTATCAGACTCTCTACACTTGTCTTGAAACCGTAGCTCTTCTCATCGCACCGGTTTCACCATTCTTCGCCGACAAGCTCTATCGCGACCTCACTGCCGTGACAAAGGGTTGCGCCAAGTCGGTTCACCTCGCCAAGTTCCCCACCGTCGATGAGAGCGTTATCAATCCCGCTCTCGAGGAGCAGATGCAAGTGGCTCAAGATGTCACTTCAATGGTTCTCGCTTTGCGCCGCAAAGCCAACCTCAAGGTCCGCCAGCCACTCAGCACCATCATGGTGCCTGTGATGAGCGACACACAGAAGGCCGACATCGAAGCTATGTGCGACTTGATTCTCAACGAAGTGAACGTGAAAAATATCAAGTTTGTGGGCAACGAAGACGGAGTACTCGTTAAGCGCGTGAAGCCCGACTTCCGCAAGCTTGGCCCGAAGCACGGCAAGGTGATGAAGCAGCTCGGAAAGATGATTTCAGAGATGAGCCAAGCCGATATCATCGAGTTTGAAAAGAACGGCTCGTTCACTTTCTCTATCGACGGCACTCCTGCCACCGTTGAGGCTTGCGACGTTGAGATTATCTCTGAGGATATTCCGGGTTGGCTCGTTGCAAACGATGGTAACCTCACCGCTGCTCTCGACATCACTGTCACCGAGGAGCTCAAGCGCGAGGGTATCGCCCGCGAAATCGTCAACCGCATTCAAAACATCCGCAAGGACAACAACTTTGAGATTACCGACCGAATCAATGTGCTCATTTCAGCCAACGAAAACTCCGACGCTGCGATTGCTCAATATTCCGACTACATCTCAAAGCAAGTGCTTGCCGACTCGCTCGTGATTGCCGATGAAGTTGCTGGCGACAATACCACTCTACTCGATATGGACGACTATTCACTTACGGTGAAAGTAACAAAATCTTAACTACCATAAAACTATAATCTTATGAGCGAAAAGACACGTTATTCCGATGAGGAATTGCAGGAATTCAAAGAGTTGATTCTTGCAAAGCTTGACAAAGCAAACAAAGATTATGAGCTTCTGCGCTCTAATGTGATGAACACCGACGGTAACGACACCGCCGACACCAGTCCCACTTTCAAAGTCCTTGAAGAGGGCGCCAACACTCTCGGTAAAGAGGAAGCAGGACAGCTCGCACAACGTCAGCTCAAATTCATTCAGAAATTGCAGGCTGCACTCGTGCGCATCGAAAACAAGACCTACGGAATCTGCCGCGCAACCGGCAAGCTGATTCCTAAGGAGCGTCTCAGGGCTGTGCCTCACGCTACTCTTGCAATTGAAGTTAAAAACAACGATAACCGCAAAAATTAAGAATGAAGTTATCAAAAGGATGGCTTGCCACGATAATCATCGTGGCAGTCATATTGATTGACCAGATAGTAAAGATTTGGGTGAAGACAAGCTTCTTCTATGGCGAGGAGCTTGTCATCACCGATTGGTTCCGTCTCTATTTCATTGAGAACAACGGAATGGCTTTCGGCTTTGAATTTGGAAGCAAGTTGCTTCTCACTTGGTTCCGAATCATTGCCGTAGGACTCTTTATCTACTACATCTACCGCATCCGTAGCCGCGCCGACATCCCCACAGGCTTCATGACTTGCATCGCTCTTATCACTGCCGGTGCTGCCGGTAATGTTATCGACTGCATCTTCTATGGCGTAATTTTCGATGCACCTGCGTTCCCCTACACTGCCACCATATTCCCTCCCGACGGCGGTTATGGCACGCTATTCAACGGTCGTGTAGTCGATATGCTCTATTTCCCTCTCATGGAGTGGAACTGGCCCGAATGGATGCCCTGGGTGGGCGGTAATCACTTCGTATTCTTCCAGCCCATCTTCAACATTGCCGATGCTGCTCTCAGCGTGGGCGTGATTGTTCTCATTCTCTTCTATTCGCGTCACCTCTCGGGAAACGCCCTCAAAATCACTGAAGATAACGACAACGGCGACGAGAACAACAAGAGCCTCTCGACACCCGATTAAATATCACATTTCATCTCTTTTGTCAATGATAATCACCCGCACACAACGCTCCATATTGCTCTATTCTTTGGCGCTGCTTCTGCTATCAAGTTGCAGCTCTCGCCCCGATATGGTGCTCGACGAAGACGAAATGATCGACTTGCTCACCGACATTCACAAGAGTGAAGCTATCATCGAAATGTCGCCTCAAAACTATCGCGGCGACTCTCTGAAGGCTATTGTGCGTCAGTCGGTTTTCGCAAAGCATGGCGTCACCCAAGAGGCTTTCGACTCGTCGATTGTGTGGTATGGCCACAACGTGGGAAAATACATCAAAGTCTATGACGGCGTAATAGCTCGCCTCGAAGATGAGGAACTTGAGCTTGCACAAGCCGAAAGCCCCGATGGCGTGAAGGTGAAGCGCGTGAAAAAACGCTATCCTTCGTCGGGCGACAGTGCCGACATTTGGGACAAAGAACGCGCCTGGGTTCTTATGCCTCAATATCGCCGAAACTTTATCCATTTCGACTACAACCAAAAGTCCGACGACCAATCGGGCGACCTCTACACCCTCATTTATCGTGTGCGCAACTCCATCAACGCCGTGAAGGTTTTCCTCGGTGCCGACTACTACGATGGAACCACTTCGTTTGCCTACCGATCCTCGGGTATCGAGGGTGATGCCACCGTGAAGCTGCAATGCGATTCCACAAAGCGCACCAAGCGTATATATGGCTACATCGCCACCGACCCTTCGGCTCGCGAAGTAATATTTGTCGATAGCATCATGCTTCTGCGCACCCGACTCAGCAAAGAAAACTATCACATCTTCGACCTCCAGAAGTGGAGCGGCCCCAAGTCGCTCAATCCTAAGGTGGTGAAGAAAAAAATGGAAGAGGCTGAGAAAAAGGCTGCCGAAGAGAAAGCCAAGGAGAAAGCCGAAGCTACTATCCAGACTCCCACACCGCGCCAGCGTCGCATGATGCCTAAGCCGCTTCCTCACAAGCCCGCTAACTCGCCTGCCAAGCGCTGATTTCTCAACCTATGGCTATGAAACGATTTATCAGCAATTACATATTGTTCAACTCCACACAGCACACCAACAGTGTGCTGTGTGTCGATAACGACGTCATCACTGTTTCTCCGTTCGAGGTTGAAACAGCCGCCACTCTCTATGTGGAAGGGGCTATTGTCGTTGCTCCCGACAATGCTCTCACCGAAATCACCGGCATTTTCCACCTTTCTTCATCCCTCCACGATGCTATTGCCGCCATGCTTCCTCTCACTGCACTTCCACTCACCGGTTGCCACAAAACCTTGCTGCAAATTTCATTTTCACCCAAAATCATGCATACTTTATAACAATTTTGTGCATTTCCTTCGTTTTTTAAGCATAATCTTACTACCTTTGTATCTCATTATATGGATATTTTAGAATAAGAACATCAAATATGGGAAATACTACTCCAAGTCACAATAATGCAGTCATTCTCATGCACTGCCCCGACCAGCCCGGCATCATTGCCGTTATCACTGAGTTTATCAATACCAACGGCGGTAACATCCTCTATCTCGACCAGTATGTTGACCGCGTCAATGGCATATTCTATATGCGCGTGGAATGGGACCTCGAAAAGTTCCTCATTCCCAAGGAGAAAATCAACGACTACTTCTTCACTCTCTACGCACAGCGCTACAACATGGTCTATCGCCTCTCTTTCACCGACCGCCCGCAGCGCATGGCTCTCTTCGTATCGAAAATGTCGCACTGTCTCTACGATATTCTCGCACGCTACACCGCCGGCGATTGGGAAGTGGAGATTCCACTCATCATCAGCAACCACCCCGACCTTCGTCACGTGGGCGAGCAATTCGGAATCCCCTTCGAGGTAATTCCCGTCACTCGCGACAACAAGGCTGAGATGGAAGCCCGTGAATTTGAGCTCCTCGAGAAATACGACATCGACTTCATCGTCCTTGCCCGTTATATGCAAGTGCTCTCCGAGGATTTCATCAATCGTTATCCCAACCGCATCATCAACATTCACCACTCTTTCCTCCCTGCCTTCGTGGGTGCCAAGCCCTATCATGCTGCCTATGAGCGTGGCGTGAAGCTTATCGGTGCCACAAGCCACTATGTTACCACCGAGCTCGATGCAGGCCCAATCATTGAGCAGGACATCGTCCGCATAACCCACAAAGACACCGTTGCCGACCTGGTGCACAAGGGTCGCGACCTGGAGAAGATTGTGCTCTCTCGTGCTGTCGAAAAGCACATTCAGCGCAAAATCCTTGCTTACAAAAACAAGACCATCGTCTTCAGCTAATTCTCTCTCGGGCAGCTCATCACAACAGCTAAACTGATTTCCCTATGAAGGTAGCAATCATAAAATATAACGCCGGTAATGTGTTCTCGGTGCTGTGCGCCCTCAAGCGCATCGGCATCGATGCCATTGTCACCGACGACCCTGCCACTCTCCGCGCCGCCGACAAGGTGATTTTCCCCGGCGTCGGCGAAGCCTCTTCAGCAATGCACTATCTGCGTGAGCATAGGCTCGACGAGCTAATAAAGTCGCTCTCCCAGCCCGTACTCGGCATTTGCATCGGCATGCAGCTCCTGTGCAGCCATTCCGAGGAGGGCGACACCAATTGCCTTGGCATTTTCGACACTAAGGTGCGACGCTTCAGCAATGCCTCTGCCCCCGAGCTGAAAATTCCTCACATGGGCTGGAACAACATCGAGCTTATCGATGCCGTATCAGGGCAAGCGCCATCGGTAGTCGATGATTCGTGTGCCCACCAATATCTCTACTTCGTGCACAGCTATTATGCCCCGGTGTGCACCCACACTGTGGCTTCTTGCAACTACATCACACCCTTTAGTGCGGTGCTACATAAAGATAATTTCCACGCCACACAGTTCCACCCCGAAAAAAGCGGTTCTGTGGGCGAACTCATTCTTAAAAATTTCATTAAGCTATGATTGAAGTGATTCCTGCTATCGACATTATCGATGGAAAATGTGTGAGACTTACTCGCGGCAACTACGACGAAAAGCGCATCTACAACGAGTCGCCTCTCGAAGTGGCGCGAGCTTTCGAGGGCGCCGGCTGCCGTCACCTTCACCTTGTTGACCTCGACGGTGCTAAGTCGCAGCACATCACCAATTACAAAATCCTCGAAGATATCGCTTCTCACACCGAACTCAAAATCGACTTCGGTGGTGGACTCAAAAGCGACGACGATGTGCGCATCGCATTTGAGTGTGGTGCCGAAAAAATCACAGGCGGCAGTATCGCCGTGAAAAGCCCCACCACTTTCGAGCGCTGGATCGACACCTACGGCTCTCGCCGTGTAATCCTCGGTGCCGACACTCGCGACGGGAAAATCCTCACCGACGGCTGGCAAAAAGGTAGCAACCAGAGCATTATTCCTTTCATTGAGGAATATGTGCAGAAAGGCATCACACAAGTCATCAGCACCGACGTGAGCTGCGACGGAACTCTCACCGGGCCTTCGGTGAAGCTCTACAAGGAAATCCTCGCTAAATTCCCTCGCCTCTACGTCATCGCAAGCGGTGGCGTCGGTCGTCTCTCCGACATTGCCGACCTTGAGCGTAGCGCTGTGCCTGCCGTTATCGTCGGCAAAGCCATCTATGAGAATTGCATCACTCTGAAAGATTTGGAACGAATTAACATCACCGGAACATGCTTGCCCGACGCATAATACCTTGCCTCGACGTGAAAGACGGAACTACCGTGAAGGGCGTGAATTTCGTCAATTTCAAGGACGCCGGCGACCCCGTTGCCCTCGGACGCAAATACTGCGACGATGGTGCCGACGAGCTCGTGTTCCTCGACATCACTGCCTCTCACGAGGGGCGCGGCACTTTCATCGACATGGTGCGACGAGTGGCTGAAAATGTCAGCATTCCTTTCACTGTGGGAGGAGGCATCTCCTCGGTGCACGATGTGGGGCGCCTGCTCGAAGCCGGTGCCGACAAAGTTTCTATCAATTCTGCCGCTCTCCGCAATCCGTCGCTCATCGACGATATCGCCCGCAATTTCGGCAATCAGGTGTGTGTGCTTGCTATCGACGCACATTGCATCGATGGCGATTGGACCTGCTACCTCAATGGAGGCCGCATTCCCACCGACCGCCGTCTATTTGAGTGGGCTCACGAAGGTCAAGAGCGTGGCGCCGGCGAAATACTTTTCACCAGCATGGACCACGACGGCGTGAAGCAAGGATTTGCCTGCGATGCTCTGAGCACGCTCTCGTCACACCTCGAAATTCCCATCATTGCATCGGGTGGTTGCGGCGCAAAAGAGCACTTCCTCGACGTTTTCACCAAGGGGCACGCCGATGCTGCCCTCGCAGCAAGCGTTTTCCACTTCAACGAGATTCAAATTCCCGCTCTCAAGCAATATCTCCACTCTGCTCACATTCCCGTCCGCCTACACTGAGGCAAAATACATCCATACTGTAACAAGCAAAATCAAAACACTATAAGACAATAATTTATATGGAACTCGACTTCGACAAATTGGGAGGCTTAATCCCTGCTATCATACAAGATGCCCGCACTAAAAATGTACTCATGCTCGGCTTCATGAATCGTGAAGCCTACAAGAAAACTCTTGAACTGAAGAAGGTTACTTTCTTCAGCCGCACACGCAATCGTCTCTGGACTAAGGGCGAACAGAGCGGCAACTTCCTCAATGTGGTCTCGATTGAGCCCGACTGCGACCGCGACACTCTGCTCATAAAGGTTATCCCCGAAGGCCCTGTGTGCCACACCGGCACCGCCACTTGCTTCAACGACGACAACAGCTACGGAATCCAGTTCCTCTCTGAGTTGCAGGATTTCATCATCAAGCGTCACCGGGAAATGCCCGAAGGCTCCTACACCACCTCGCTATTCGGGAGCGGAATCAACCGCATGGCTCAGAAAGTGGGCGAAGAGGCTGTTGAAACCGTCATCGAGGCTACAAATGGCACCGACGGCCGCATGATGTATGAGGCTTCCGACCTCCTCTATCACCTCATCGTGCTTCTCACTGCAAAGGGGCGCCGAATCGAAGAACTCGCCGATGCCTTGGAGCGACGCCACAACAAAAAGAAAGAAGAATATGACAAAAATTGTTGATTACAGCAACGTTCTCGTCACTCGCAACGACCTCATCGTCCTCAAGGATGTTTCATTCTCCCTTGAGGCTGGTGAATTTGCATATCTCATCGGTAAAGTAGGAAGCGGAAAAAGCAGCCTCATGAAGACGATGTATGCCGAAGTGCCCATCGCTGAAGGCGATGCATCGGTGCTCGACTATTCCATCGCCCACATCAAGCGCAAGCAAATACCCTTCTTGCGCCGGCAAATCGGCATCGTATTCCAGGATTTCCAGCTCCTCACCGACCGCTCCGCTCACGACAACCTCGAGTTTGTGCTCCGAGCTACCGGTTGGACCGACAAGGCTGCCATCGCCGAGCGCATCGAGGAGGTGCTCACTCGCGTGGGAATGGTGAAAAAGTCCTACAAGATGCCTCACGAGCTTTCGGGTGGCGAGCAACAGCGCATTGTCATCGCCCGAGCACTGCTCAATAAGCCTCAGCTCATCCTCGCCGATGAGCCCACAGGAAACCTCGACCCCGACACAAGTTACCAAATCGTGGCTCTGCTCCACAATATCGCCGCAAAGGGCACTGCCGTGATTATGGCCACTCACAACATTCAGCTCGTTGAGCAATTCCCCGGACGCGTGCTAAAATGCGACAACAAGCACCTAATTGAGTGCTGAGACGATAGCTTTTACGCCCGATTTATGTGTAAAATGCCTTACAATTGGTGCTCTTCTCAAAAAAATTGTCACTAATTGCATTTTTTCTATTATCTTTTTGTAACTTTGCACGAATAACATTTTTAGCA
>JBJFEF010000341.1:0-4027 GCA_051890435.1 Muribaculaceae bacterium | reverse complement strand
TTGACCCCGAAAGGTCAAAGTGTACCACAATTTGTGGTACAGTACCACAAAAACAGTTTTCGTAACTCTCTGTGGCACAACTAACTATGAAAAATTTTGTGACCACACTCGGATCACTTGAGGAAGTCGCTGATAGAAATATCGGCGATTTTTTTGTTTTTAATGCTCGGGCTAGATTGCAAAAGGTTTTGTGCAATTTGGTCTCTTTTATTCACTCATGTGGTTTCTTGGTGGGATGGGGGATAATGAAATAGGCTGTGTCGGGATTGCGACACAGCCTATTCTTTTTGGGTATATTAGGGATTAATCTCCTTATCCAAGGGATTCCTTATGCTGAGGAATGCTGATGGTGGATTTGGGGATTATTCCTTGATTGCGTCTGGATCTTGACCCCACTGCTGGCGTGCAAGGCGGCGATAGTTGTTGTAGCGCCACTGTGCATTCTCTTTAGCAGCTTTGAAGAGCTCTTCAGCCTCGTCGGGATATTGCTTCAATACTGATGCGTAGCGAACTTCGCCCTTTAGGAAGTTCTCGAAGTTGTCCCAATTAGGCTCTTTGCTGTCGAGGGTGAATGGGTTCTTGCCTTCTTTCTCGAGCTCGGGGTTGTAGCGCCAGAGGTGCCAGTATCCACATTCAACTGCCTTAGCTTCTTCAGCCTGAGCCTTGCCCATACCGGCTTTCAAGCCGTGGTTGATACAAGGAGCGTAGGCGATGATGATAGAAGGACCGTCGTAGGCTTCAGCCTCGCGGATAGCTTTGAGGGTCTGAGCATTGTCGGCACCCATAGCCACCTGTGCAGCGTAAACGTAGCCGTAGGTAGAGGCGATGAGTCCGAGGTCTTTCTTGCGGATTCTCTTACCCGAGGCTGCGAATTTGGCGATAGCGCCGAGCGGAGTAGCCTTCGAAGCCTGGCCACCGGTGTTGGAGTAAACCTCAGTGTCGAGGACGAGGAGGTTGACGTTCTTGCCCGATGCGAGGACGTGGTCGAGACCACCGAAGCCGATATCGTAGGAAGCGCCGTCGCCACCGATAATCCACTGTGAGCGTTTCACGAGGTAGTGGCTGAGTTCCATGATCTTCTTAGCCTCGGGCTTGTCGCAATCTTTGAGGAAGTCGATGATCTTGTCGGCGATTTCGCGGCTCTTGTCGGCGTCGTCTTTGTTCTCAAGCCAAGCGTTGAAGAGTTCCTTAGCCTCAGCGGGAGCGCAGTCGCACATAGAGGCTTGCTTGATGAGAGTTTCGAGGCGAGCACGCATCTTCTCGTTGGCGATAACCATACCCAAACCGAACTCGCAGAAGTCCTCGAAGAGAGAGTTGGCCCAAGCAGGACCTTGACCGCGGTCGTTGGTGGTGTAAGGAGTAGAAGGCACAGAGCCTGAGTAGATAGAGCTACAACCAGTGGCGTTGGCTACCATTTCGCGGTCGCCATAGAGCTGAGAGATGAGCTTCACATAAGGAGTTTCGCCGCAACCAGAGCAAGCGCCTGAGAACTCAAACATAGGAGTAGCAAACTGAGAGTTCTTCACGTTGAGCTTCACATCGACGAGTTTCTGCTTGCTGGTGACGTTTTTCACGCAGTAGTCCCACTTGTCTTGAGCGCCAACTTCGGTCTGGAGCGGTTTCATTTCGAGAGCCTTCACGCCCTTCTTGCCCGGACAAACATCTACGCAGTTTCCGCAGCCGAGGCAGTCGAGGTCATCGACAACCTGAGCGAAAGCCATACCGGTGAAGGCTTTGCCGATAGCAGGCAGAGTTTCGCCCTCTTTGAAAGGAGAAGCTGCGAGCTCGTCGGCAGTGAGAACGAACGGACGGATAGCAGCGTGGGGGCAGACGTAGGCACACTTGTTACACTGAATACAGTTTTCAGCGCTCCATTCGGGAACGAATGCTGAAACGCCACGTTTCTCATATTTTGCAGTTCCGTTCTCCCAAACGCCGTCGGGATTCTTGGTGAATGCCGAAACGGGGAGAAGGTCGCCGTCTTGAGCGTTGATAGGACGAACGATGTTCTGGATAAACTCAGGAGCATCGTCGGTGGCTGCCTTTGTTACTTCGAGCTGCGACCAAGCGGGATCGACGGCGAGAGTCTTGTACTCGCCACCGCGGTCAACGGCTGCGTAGTTCTTGTTCACCACGTCTTCACCCTTCTTGCCATAAGATTTCACGATGAATTTCTTCATCTGCTCAACGGCAAGGTCAACCGGGATAACCTCGGTGATGCGGAAGAAAGCCGACTGGAGGATGGTGTTGGTGCGGTTGCCGAGACCAATCTCTTGAGCAATCTTGGTGGCGTTGATGTAGTAAACGGTGATATTGTTGTCGGCGAAGTATTTCTTCACCTTGTTGGGCAGGTTGGCAGCAAGCTCATCGCCTTCCCAGATGGTGTTGAGAAGGAAAGTACCATTCTTCTGGAGGCCACGAGTGACGTCGTACATGTTGAGGTAGGCCTGAACGTGGCAAGCGACGAAGTTAGGAGTAGTCACCAAGTAGGTGCTGCGGATAGGCTCATCGCCGAAGCGGAGGTGAGAGCAGGTGAAACCGCCCGACTTCTTAGAGTCGTAGGCGAAGTAGGCCTGGCAATATTTGTTGGTGTTGTCGCCGATAATCTTCACAGAGTTCTTGTTGGCACCTACGGTACCGTCGGCACCGAGGCCGTAGAACTTAGCCTGGAACATACCCTTACCGCCGAGAGCAACTTCTTCCTTCTGCGGGAGCGAAGTGAAAGTGACGTCGTCGTTGATGCCGAGGGTGAAGTGATCTTTAGGCATCGGCAGGGCGAGGTTCTCATAAACCGACATGATCTGGGCAGGAGTTGTGTCTTTAGAGCCAAGACCGAAGCGACCGCCTACGATAACCGGAGCGTTCTCCTTGCCATAGAAGCAGTCTTTAACGTCGAGGTAAAGAGGTTCGCCGTTAGCTCCCGGCTCCTTAGTGCGGTCGAGCACAGCGATGCGCTTTGCAGTGGCAGGGACAGCAGCGAGGAAGTGCTTAGCCGAGAAGGGGCGGTAGAGGTGAACAGAAACCAAACCAACCTTTTCGCCTTGAGCGGTGAGGTGGTCGATAGTTTCGCGGATAGCCTCGGTAACCGAACCCATAGCGATGATTACGCGGTCGGCGTCGGCAGCACCGTAGTAGTCGAAGAGGTGATACTGGCGACCTGTGATTTCGGCAACCTTGTTCATGTAGTCCTCTACGATAGCAGGAACGGCGTTATAGTATTCATTTGATGACTCACGATGCTGGAAGAACACGTCGGGGTTCTCGGCAGTACCACGAGTTGAAGGATTCTCGGGGCTGAGAGCGCGCTTGCGGAAGTCGCTGAGAGCGTCCTGGTCGATAAGAGCAGCCAAATCTTCCTGGTCGATAGCTTCGATTTTCTGGATTTCGTGAGAAGTGCGGAAACCGTCGAAGAAGTTAACGAAAGGCACTTTGGCTTTGATGGTAGAGAGGTGAGCAACACCGGCGAGGTCCATAACCTCTTGAACAGAGCCTTCGCAAAGCATAGCGAAACCGGTCTGGCGGGTTGACATCACATCCTGGTGGTCACCAAAGATACAGAGAGCGTGAGAAGCAAGAGTACGAGCTGAAACGTGGAAAACACAAGGCAGCAATTCTCCGGCAATCTTGTACATGTTAGGAATCATGAGGAGCAAGCCCTGAGAAGCGGTGTAGGTAGTGGTGAGAGCTCCAGCCTGGAGCGAACCGTGAACAGCACCGGCAGCGCCACCTTCAGATTGCATCTCTTGCACCAATACTGTCTCTCCAAAGATGTTTTTTCTTCCGGCGGCAGCCCACTCATCTACGTGTTCAGCCATTGTGGACGACGGGGTAATAGGGTAGATAGCAGCCACTTCGGTGAACATGTAGCTCACATGGGCAGCGGCCTGATTACCGTCGCACGTCATGAATTTCTTTTCTTTAGCCATAATAATTTTATCAATTAAAATAAAAAATTTTGCTGTAGGGTGAATTGCAGTGATTTTGGCGATGCCCTATGGCACAAGCCGGGAAATCTCCACAATTATAG
>JBJFEF010000340.1:9402-14790 GCA_051890435.1 Muribaculaceae bacterium | reverse complement strand
GGTGACAACCGACTGAATCAACCCGTTGGAGAAGCGATGATTGAGTGCAATATTGAGCACAAGCTTTGGAATCATGAGGGTGTAGTCGAGATTGATGGAGTGGCTGCGGGCACTCTCAAGATTGGGGTTTCCTTGCTTCACGTTGTAGGCGTCGCCGATTATGGCGGGGTTGAGGTAGGCGATGCCGGGGCGTGCTATGCGTGAGGCATAGTTGAGCTTGAGGGTGTTGGCGTTGTTGATTTTGTAGCTTGCGCTGAGGGTTGGCACCAAGTCGTTGAGGGTGCTGTGGAACGAAGGCTGGGAGCCGTCGGGGTAGGAGGCACCCATTCGGGCAATTTCATAGCGCAATCCGGCACGAGCGCCCCAGCGAGTGCTGTTGTAGGAGTATTCGCTGTAGAGAGCACCCACGTGGGTGGTGTGGTGGAAGTCGGTGGTGTCGTTGAGGAGGGTTTGGTCGAAGGTCTGATAGGTCTTGCTGTTATTGATGCGCAAGATGTATTTGGCACCTGTTTCGAGCTTGTGCCCTCCGGCGAAGGGACGGGTCCAGTCGAATTGGAAAGTATGCTCATAGAATTTCAGGCGGTCGTCGGCAAACTTGTGTTCGTAGCCAATTGGGAAGTCGCCTGAGATGTCGTCGTAGTCGGTCTGCCACTTTTGTATCTGGTTGGTGGTGGAGAGTAGATAGGAGAAAGTGAGAGCCTCGTCTTTGCGGTGTGTGAGGTGCTGGTAGTCGAGCTTGCCGTTGAAGTCGAAGTAGCTGTATTGAGGGGAGAAATAGTGGCTGTTGTAGCCGTAAATGGGATTTCCGGCAGCATCGCGCATAGTGTTGGTCGAGAGGCTGTTCACATTGAAGTTGTAGTAGTAACCGCCAAAGGATAGCGTGACGAGGTTGAGCGTGTCGATGTCGAGGCTCGACTCGATGTTGCCGAAGTGAATGTAGCCGTGGTTGCGTGCCTGGTTTCGGTCGAGAATTTCGTTTTTGCTGTCGGTGAACAGGCGGTAGTTTTCGCTGTGTGAGCCAGCGTTCCCCGGAGCCATATAGTTGTAGCCATAGTTGATAGATGTGGTGAGTTTTCCCGTCTGAGTAGTGAGATAGGTGTTTATATTGGTAGAGCCTTTCTGGTTGACGGCACCGCCGATGCTTCCGATCATGCCGCTCATGGAGGTGTTGTCCATAGTGACGATGTTGAGGATTCCGCTCACGCCCTCGGCGTCGTATTTGGCACCCGGCTCGGTGATTACCTCAATGCGCTTAATCATTGAAGCGGGGATTGACTTGAGCACTTCTTTAGGGTTTCGCGACCAACTGCTGTTGGGGCGGCCGTTCTTGAAGATTTTGAAATCGGAGCTACCATCCACTTTGATGTTGTCCTCGCCATCGACGGTGACGCGCGGCACCTTTTTGAGCATTTCGAAGATGGTGTTGGTCTTGGAATCCTCATCGGCTTGTACGTCGTAGCTGAGGCGGTCGATTTCGGTCTTTACGAGCGGACGCTGAGCTACCACCTGCACTTCGCCGAGAGTGGTGCTTGCATCGCTGATGGTGAGGGTGCCGAGATTTGCAATGGGGTTGCTTTTTGTGACTTCAAAATTGTGAAATAGCGGAGACTTTCCCACCGAAGAAATGTTGATGGAATATTTTCCGGCTGCGGGGAGCGACTGAGAAAACGTGCCGTCGTCGGCAGTGGTGCCAAGGCGAATAGCCTTGGTGGTGTCGGGAAGATTGTAGATGCGAATGGTGGCGTATGCCTCACCGGTGCCGGTGGAATCGGCCACAATGCCTTTCACCGCAAACTGCGCCAGTGATTGCATAGCGCAAGTGCAAAAAATGCAACTTAGAATGAAAAAACGGTTCATTTTAGAATAACAATTAATAATACACATTGATGATGCTTAATCAACATCTCTGACAATTAGACGATGGAAGCGCCCGGAATGTTACACGATTGCTGATGATTAACATATTTTTAACACATGGTTTGTGTATGCAATTAATATGCAAAATGTGAAAATATGCAGAAAAATCATACGCTATTCCTGCTGCAAAGGTACATAATAATGCCGTGATAACGTGATTTTGGATGAAATTAACATATTTAAGTTAAATATTTGATGCAAATTAACGTGTGGTGAATTTATGTGGCAGTTAAATAATTGATAATCAATGATTGTGTGAAGATCGGCGAGTTAAAAATTTGGTAGAATAATTTTTTATGTTTATCTTTGCAGCGTTTTAGGTAATCTATGAATTGATTAAATGCCGAAAATCGGCAGGGGTCGCACCCACGAGATGTTCTCGCGGTGCTTGGCAGCCAAGAGGCAGCCACTGAGGACCTTTAGTATCAACTTTTAATTGAATTAGATGAAGAAACAGTTATTATTGATTGTGATTGCAGCATTCATCTTCATCTTTACATCAGCGCGCTATGAGACACCCGCCGACAGCCGCATTGGTTACACGGCACCGGGTTTCAGCGTTGAGAAAGAAGGGAGCAAGGTGGAATTGCAGAAGATGAGAGGAGCCTATGTGCTCGTATCATTTTGGTCATCGACCGATGCAGAGTCGCGAATAGCAACGATAGCTTACGACCGGCTTGCGCGCAATCATGCAGAAATGGAGTTTGTTGCTGTGAACTATGACCCGTCGGCGGCAGTATATGATGAGATTGTGAAAATCGACGGTCTTGCCGCAGAGTCGCAGTTCCGCGATGCAGAAGGAAGCGCATCGAGCATTTTCAAGGCTTACAACCTGGAGAATGGCTATTGCGCGATGCTCATCTCGCCCGAGGGCAAGATAGTGGCAGTGAATCCTTCGGCAGAAACGATTGAGAATTTTATCGGCTAAGGAGCCGATACCCCAGATCATCAAAAAGAGCCCCATAGCGGAGGCTCCTTTTTTTGTTTATAGCGGTGCTTTGTGGTGCTCAGAAGGGGTAGCCGATGGCGAAGTGGAGGCAGAGTGAATTTTTGAACGACGACATATTGTAGTAGCTCGATTTTGATGTTTCGTAGGGATAGTGGATGCCTATGCCGAGGTCGGCACGAACCACGATGAAGCCGGCATCGAAACGCAGTCCGGCACCGGTGCCGAGAGCGAGATCGTTGAAGAAGTGCTTTGCCGAAAGTTTGGCGCCGGGGCGGAGTTCATCGTTTTTGAGAATCCACACATTGCCGGCATCGACGAAAAGTGCGCCGTGAAGCTGACTGATTATAGGGAAACGGTACTCGAGGTTCATTTCAAACTTGAAAGTACCCGATTGGTCGAAAAATTCAAAGTAGTTGTTACTTTCGTGGTAATGTCCGGGACCGATGGAGCGAGCGGTGAAAGCGCGGAGTGAGTTGGAGCCACCCACATAGAATTGCTCGGAGAAGGGTACCTCGGTGGAGTTGCCATAGGCGTGTGCGATGCCGAGGTAGGTGCGAGCCACGAGCCAGTGCCGTGGCAGGAACTGGTGGGAATATACGAGCTGAGTGGAAGCTTTCACGAATTGTGAGATGGGGGTGCCGAAAAGCGACTTTGAGTCTTTCCCGTCGTGAGAGCCGGTGAGAGCCCAGATGCCGCAAATCACGTTGCCCGACTCAGCCACCGAGAAGTTCCAGTTGATGGCGTTGCAACTGTCGAACTGGCGGTCGAAGGTGTAGGAGTAGGTCATCATTGGGAGGAACTTGTCGTCGAAGCTGTTGGCGATGATAGGGTTGTCCAAAGCCATTTTCACGAAATCGTCGCTATAGTTGAGCAGCTTTGAATACTTCAGTGTGAGTGGAGAGAACTCATTGAGCGAGTATTTTGTGGCGTGCCATTCCCACTTCATGCCGATGGTTGCATCGAGCATCTTGAAGTATTTGGGGCGATTGATGAGGCTTGCGCTTAGCGAGATGTTGGTGCGGTTGATGTAGCGACGAGAGCGATCGACGAAGCTCGGGGCGAGCAGTCGGGGGAACATGAGGTTGACATTTGCGCCTACCTCATAGGAGTTGAGCTTGTTTCCCACGTTTTTGCCCGTCTGCCACTCATAGGAGAATTTCAGCTCGGTAGAGAGCTGTTCGCCGCCACCGAAGAGATTCTTGTTGGTAAGACCGAACACGGCAGATGGACCGATGTAGCTGTTTGACTTTGAAGCGGCTTGGATTTCAAATTTTGTTTCGAGCGGAAGGTCGAGGCGGCAGTCGATAGTCACGTCGAGGGTGTCGGATGCAACCGAGTCGATGGGCGTGGTGCTGATATCCACGCTGCTGAAGATGCCGAGACGGGAGAGGTTGCGCTGAGTACGCTCGATTGAACGGACCGAAAACTCCCTGCCGTGCCGCATGGAGATTGCCGAAGATATGGCGGTTTGTCGCACGCGCACGGGGTTGTACTTGATGAGCGTGCATCGTGGAGTGGAGATAGTGTCGGGGGCATCATCTACGCCATAGTAGTTGTAGATGTTGGTGGTTACGTTTCCTATGTAGTATTTTCGGAGAGCCTGTGCAGGAATATCGTCGGCAAGGACGAGCTTGAGCGCCATCTGCCGGTGTAGCAGAGTGGTGTCGGCGAGATATTCGATGTATTGCGGCTTGAAGAAGTAGTAGCCATGGTTTCGCACGATGTCGGTTATGCGGTTGCGCACCATGTCGAGGGAGTCGGTGCAATATCGGTTTCCCACCGAGAGGTAGCGCTGCTTTTGAGCCACCGAGTCGATGTAGAGTTCAAGTTCGGTATCGGGCTTGAAGAACTCGATGTTGCTGAAAGTGTAGGGCTTTGTGAGATTCACGCGATAGAGGATTTCGGCTTGGCGGCGGTCTTTGCTGTAGAGCAGCTCATAGGAAGCCGATGAGCCGAAGTAGCCATTATTGTTGAGCACGTCGCGCATCATTTCGAGGCGCAAATCGGGCTTTACGTCGCTGATGAGCACGGGAGTGCGGCCGAGGTGATCGACGAGCCATCGCTTCAAGCCTGTGGAGGCAGAGTCGCCCCAATTGTAGAACCATAGACCGAATTGCAGAGGAGAACGCAGCCACGGCGAAATGATTGCGCCATTAGGGCTAACGTCGATAGCCTCGTCGAGGCTCGTCTTCAATCCTTCGTCGATGCGCTGGCTGTCGGCAGGAGTGATTTTGAGGTCATCGACACCGATGTAGAGCACTTCGTCGGGGTCGATGCGGCGAGTGGTGGAGCAGCTCACCACCACGCAGCAGGCGGTGATGAGCAAGAGGTGGATAATATGAAGAAACGGCTTGTTGAGCATAGCTATTCTTGAGTGGGATAGTGGGATGAGTCTAATGGGACTAATGGGACTAATGAGTCTAATGAGTCTGATGGGACTGATGGGGCGGGCTTTGGAGCCTTTGGTGCGAATGGATTGAGGAAGCTGAAGAGATAGCGCAGATTGGATAGCTTGCGCTTAT
>JBJFEF010000340.1:0-9302 GCA_051890435.1 Muribaculaceae bacterium | reverse complement strand
GCGAATGGATTGAGGAAGCTGAAGAGATAGCGCAGATTGGATAGCTTGCGCTTATACACGAAAGCTACGCCCGTCTCGGTGACTTCGCCTTCGAGCACATTGATGTAGCCCTTGTGGTTGAAAAGTCGCACGAGCATGTTGCCGCTCTTGTTGAGCATATATTCGAGCGACACATCGTTGAAAAGATTCTGAGCGATTTCTTCGGATGAAGTGGTGCCTTGGGTGTAATCGCCACCTACTACAATCTTGAAGCGGTTGTTGAACAGCGACTTCGACACCTGGTAGCTGTATTTGATGGCACGCGACGAGACACCGTCGTGAGTCTCGGTGTAGTTGTCGAGCCCGAACGACACGTTGATGCCCTTCATGGCACTTGCAGCCCAGCTATTGATTCGCGAAGTGACGAAAGAGAACAGCGGATTGCCCGAGAGGTTTCCGGTGGCTTTTGAGTCGAGACCGGTGTAGGTGTTGTAGAGAAGAAGATTGACAGCCTGGCTCGACCGTTGAGCCGGCGACATGGATTGCAGCTCGTTGTGGAGTGCGAGGTTGTCGGGGGCATCGAGGTCGAATTGCACGTCCATATTGGCGAGAGAATTTTTCACCGATAGGGTGACGAGGAAGTTGACGATGCGGGAGTTGTCGTCGGCCCCGGTGTAATTGGCTTTACGCGACTCGGTAGCCGAGAGGTTGAGCGTGGGGTTCATGAGGTCGCCGGTCCAGAGGAGATAGCTTCCACTGTTGAACTTGAAATCGACTTGCGAGATTAGCGGTGGCGAGTAGCGAACGAAGCCGTCGTCGATATTGAAGCGTCCGGTCATGGTCTGGTCGCCGAGGTGGTTCATGGCAAGGCGCAGGTCGCCGTTGCCCACGATTTCGGCGCGGTCTTTACCATTGTCGGAGAGGAACACGGTGAACGAAGTGCCTTGCTGCACCTGGATGTCGGCATTCAAGGTGATGTTGCCCATAGTGGTGCGTTCTTTTTCTTCGGTGACCACGTAGGAGCTGTCGTTGAACTGCACGAATTTCACCAATTGCTGCTCTTGGCGGGCGGCGATGGTATTGACATCCTCCTGCAGAACATAGGTGAGGTTGGTGCCCGAGAGGAGGGCGAGGCGTGCGTTTAGGTTGATGTTGTCGGTATTGCCGCGAGCAGTAGCATCAATGTCGAGGAAACCTTTGCCGAAAATCTGGGATTTGCGCATCTGCTTGCCGTTGACGAATTGCACATTGTTGCCACGAAGGCGCAAATTGATGTCGGGAGAGAATATATTGAGCATATTTATGGTTCCGGAGGTGACTATCGGGTTGTCGTTGAGAGCGAAGATGCGATAGTCGCGGAAGCGAATAATGCTTGAATCGACAGGAATGGTGTCGCCGGGCAGGGTGATGCTTGATCCAAACACCGGCATTGCAATTGAGGCAGAGTCGCAGGCGAGATATCCGTTGATGTTGGGGCGCTCCATAGTGCCGTCAACGGTCATCATGCCATTGAGGTATCCCTTCACGTTCATCATGTCGGCGGGCAAGAAAGGATTGGCGATGCGCAGCGGGAACTTGTAGAGCTCGAGTGAGAGCGTCATGCGATTGTCGGGGACGGTGTCGTTGAGAGCACCGAAAATCACGGCGCACTGCTTTCCATCGACTTCGACGTTGGCAGTAGCCATAGTGCCGCCGGAAGCCGGGTTGAGGTCGATGAGCGAGTTCATGCGCAGAGAGCCTACGCGCTGCTTGCCATAGTAGAGGTCGTTGACGCCAATCATTCCGTTACCCCAGATGTTGGAGTCGTTGTATTTCACTGAGAAATCGGCGGCGAGGTAGCCCTTCACCGGAGGTGCGTAGGGAGAGATGGAGAGCCAGTCGGCAATCGGGAGATTGTTGATGACGAGGTGGACGTCTTCGTTCTCGCCGGCGTTGCTGTCGGTGTCGGAGTGCTTGCCGTGCTCGGTGGTGAGAGCGACGAGGCTGTTGCCTTGGGCGAGCTTCAAATCGGCATCGAAGTGCTTGGTGGCATAGTTGAAAGCGATGAAGTTGCCATCGCTGACGGTCCATGGCTTGTAGCCGATGGTGATAACGTCGGGGAAGATGTTGGCACGCACGGTGGAGTCGGTAAGTTCGGCAGCGATACCCACGTTCACGCCGGTGCGGTTGTCGAAATTCTGCTGAGAGAGTTGAGCCTGGAGAGAAGATCCGTTGATGAATCCTTTGAGGTCGGCACGAGCGAGACCGGGAATGTGCTCGCGAGCATTGCCGGCATGGATGCGCCAATTGATGCGGTGATTAAGCTCGACGGCGCCAAATCGGAGAGTGTCGATTTGGATGTCGTTCACCTTGAGGCGGTCGATGATACCGCGCATATAGAAGGTGGAATCGTTGGCAAGCATGAGATTGCCTTTGTCGTAGGAAACGCCGGAGTGGAGGAGATATTGCTGCACAAGATTGTGCTTTCCCAGCTCGATTTCGCACGACATCACCGGCAGGCGGCCGCGGAGGGAGTCGGAGTTGAGATATTTGTCGCTTATTTGCTTAGAGATAACGCGAGAGATGTCGGAGAGTTTGTAGGTGAGAGAGTCGAGCGAGCACTCCGAGTCGAAGTCGATTGAGAAATCCTCGTTGGCGAGCTGAGCATCGATGTGTGTAGAGTCGGCAACGAAAGAGGCATCGATGATGTCGGTGTAATAGAAATTGTCGTCGAAAGTCCAGCGAAGATTAGCGATGGTTGCGGTGACGTCGTAGCAGCCTTGAGCCATGTCGATGTCGCCGAGAACGCTCATTCGGCAGCTGCCCGCCGAGGTGAAGTCCATGAGGCGGAGAGCAGTGAGATTGAGGTCGGAAATATCAGATTCGAGCGAGAAGAGGAAACGGTTTGGCTCAATCTTGCCGCTTGCCGAGGTGGAGAAGTTGCAATTGGGGTTGCGGGAGTCGAGATTGACATTGAAGTCGCCATTGGCGAGAGAGCCACGCAGAGCTACATTGTAGTAGCGATTGGCGTTGTAGAAAAGCGTGTCGATGGAGATATCGGCATTGAGATGAGTGGATTTGTTGAAGAAGTCGAGGCCTTCGCCCTCCACCGAGCCGCGAGCCGTGAGCAGATGTAGCTTGGCGGTGGGGAAAATGGCATTGAGGGGAAGCGAAGCAGCATCGAATTGCAGCTTGTAGGCACTGCGGTAGCCATTCCATGCAGCATCGAGGAGTACGTCGCCCGACTGTAGTGACAGGGCGAGATTGCCCTTATAGTCGTTGCCCGAGGCTATTGCCCGACCTGAGATGCTGAGAGGAGGCAGATTGACGCTGCGCTGCAACTCGGCATCGGCAAGGAGGCGGCTCTTCATGGGGTTGAGATTGCCGGTGCTGCCGCTGAACTGAATGTCGCAGCCAAGGCGCTTGGGGTCGTCGATATTTGAGGCGAAACCCTTTGCCGAGATTCGGGCTACACCGGGGAGGTTGAGCAGGCACTTGGTGAGGTCGATGCGCTTCATGGTGCCGCTTGCAGCGAGTGAGAGATTGAAAGAGCGCGGATAGCCCTGCGGAAGCATGGAGGCGATAGTGGGATAGAGAAGATGTGCATCGGCTGAGGATAGCGAAGCCTCAATGTCGGCATCGAAGCGGTCGAAATCGGTGTTGCTTTCGATCGAACCTTTGAGGAAAGATTGGTCGTTGGCAACGCTGAGGTTGCTGACGGCAAGGCGGGTGCTGTCCATCTCGAAGGTGCAGTGAGCCGACTTTATGGCAAAGCCGCAACGCTCGCGGGCAGTTATGCTTGTGACAGGCACACTGATGGCGAAGCCGCGGTTGTAGAAGTCGTTGATGGCAATGTTGATGCTGTCAGCCTCGATGTATTCCATATCGAGCCCATTGAGGGGCGAGTGCCCGGAGAGGGCATAGATGGCGTGGGAATCGGAGAGAGTGATGGAGTTAGCCTTAACGGTCCAGGGCATTGAGTCCTCGGCGACGGGAATTGAGTCGGAAGGTGCTGCAATGGTGTCGGGGTAGATGTATCGGCAGTCGAGGCATGAAACACCGAGGTGCCGGGCATCGACCAGATAGCGCTGCATATCGACCAAGCCGTCGAGAAGCTCGGCATTGGCAACGTGGGCATTGAGCGACTCGATGTAGGGCAGCATCTGCATGGAGTAGTCGATATTGTGGAGCTTGATTGATGCTGCCTTGATGAGCCATGGAGCAGCAGCGGCGGTGTCGGGTGCAATAACAGCCTTTTCGGGGAAAGAGAGGAGCGAAATGCGACCGCCCGAGAGCGAAGCTGTGGAGGCGACGATGGCATTGTGGTCGAGGTCGATGCGGGTGATGCCGAATTGGCAGCGATCGACAGCCACTTTGATGTCGATAGATTCATCTTCGCTGAGCAGGTGATAGCGACCGTCCGAGAGCGAAGCCCCCTCAATGGCAAGCTCCTTGCGGAGCAGGGGCAGAGGTTTTACGCTGACAGAGAGGTTGCCTGCGGCAATCATGGTGTCGGCAGGCGAGGTGACAATGACAAGGCTGTCGAGGCTCACACTGAGAGGGAACTTCAGCAAAATGCGGTTGAGCGAAATATTCCAGCCGGTAGCTTCGGAAACCTTTGCAATGGCAAAATCTTTGATAATGTTTTGAACGAAAGGAACGTAGAGCAGAGCCGGTGACAACAAAGTCATCAGCAAGAGGCATATTGCTACGCGCAGAGCCCAACGCAATATTTTATTCGTTCGCTTCATTAGCAGAGTGATGTGACGAATGGTGATGGTGTCGGTGACGGAGCAGATAGTGGCGGAACACTGTGACGAAGTAGAACTTCATGAAAAGGAATGCGAGCAAAGCACCAGCCACATTGGCGGCGAAGTCCCAGGGGTCCATAGTGCGTCGGCCCGAAAAACCTTGGGCTATTTCCATCAAACCGCTGAACACAATAGCAGCCACAGTGACGGCAGCCTCACCATTGAGCTTGGTGTGATGAGGAAGTCGCGACTTGGCATAGTCTAAATAATAAACACTCGCCACGCCAAAATACATTACTGCGTGGAAAAATTTGTCGGCATTTTCAAAAAACATGATGTCGGTATCGCCAAGCGGATTAGAGCTAAGCGAGAGATAAATAGCAATGACAGTGACAATTCCTGAAGCGATACCTACCGGCAAGTTCTTGATAAAACGTCTCATAGAAAGGGTGTTTTTAATAAAAAATATTAGCTTGGTTGTTAAAACATGGTGCGCTCTGAAATTGGCAATGACAGAAGCGTAATTATTAATCACAAAGTTAATAATTTAATTGCAAGTGGCAAAATTTTATCAAGTAATTAGTCGATTAGGAGAAAAGTTTGTAAATTTGCAAGCAAAATAGGCGAAATTGCGATAAAACAAACATAAAAAGTAAAGGAAAAGCGAAAAAATGAAACATAACGAAGCCGGATTCGGTTCAAGGATAGGAGTGATAGCCGCCACGGTAGGGTCGGCAGTAGGATTGGGCAATATATGGCGCTTCCCGAGTGTGGTGCAGAGCAATGGAGGCTCGGCATTCTTGCTGGTGTATTTGGGCTGTGTGCTGCTGCTTGGCATCCCGGTGATGCTTGCCGAGTTTTCTTTGGGCCGTGCCGGACGCTCTGACGCGGTGGGAGTGATGAAGAACCTCACCCCCGGGAAGAAGTGGTGGATACTTGGCGTGTTCGGATTGCTGTCGTCATATCTGATACTGCAATTCTATATGGTGGTGGCAGGGTGGTCAACTGAATATCTCTACCAGTCGATAACGGGAGGCTTGTTTGCAGGCGTGGATTTCAGTGCCGGAGCAGCTGGCAACAGCGAAGTGTTCACCAAGCAGATGAACGACTTTATCACGTCGCCCACGCAGCCGGTGATATGGACCTATGTGATGATAATCCTTAACCTCGTGATATTGCTTCGCGGGGTGAAAAAAGGCATAGAGAAACTGTCGAATGTGCTGATGCCGATGCTTTTCATGCTGTTGCTGGTGTTCTGTGGCATATCACTGTCGCTGCCCAATGCCGGCGAAGGAGTGGAATTTTTCCTGAAACCCGACTTCTCGAAGGTGACCCCCTCGGTGGTGATAAGTGCACTGGGGCAGGCATTCTTCTCGCTGAGTCTGGGCATGGGCATACTTGTGACCTATGCCTCCTATTTCCCCAAGGACACGATGATGACGCGCACGGCAGTGACTGTGTCGCTGAGCGACTTTGGCGTGGCATTCCTGATGGGCTTGATAATATTCCCGGCGGTGATGAGCTTCGGGCTAAACGATAATCCGGGCGGATTGGCAGGCACCACACTGGTGTTTGTGACGCTGCCCGGAATCTTTGCACAGATGCCATGCTCGCAGCTGTGGGCGATACTGTTCTTCTTGCTGCTGTTTGTGGCAACGATAACATCGACGGTGTCGATAGCCGAGGTGTCGATAGCATTCTTGCGCGACCGCTTCAGCATGAAGCGCCGCAATGCGTGCTTGGTGATACTGCTTCCGCTCTTTGTGACGTCGGCACTATGCTCGCTGTCGCTTGGTGCGATGCCCGAATTGCAGGTGCTGGGGCTGAGCCTATTCGACTTCCTCGACTCGCTCACCACCAACTTCCTCTTGCCGGTGAGTGCGATAGGCTTGTGCGTGTATGTGGGCTGGGTGCTCCATCGCGACTTTATCAAGGACGAACTCACCAACTATGGCTCATTCAACTCGCGAGTGGCACCGGTGGCGCAATTCCTGGTGAAATATGTGTGCCCGGTGCTGATAGCATCGATATTGGTGTCGCAAATCATCAATCTGCTTGAGGCATGAAGCTGTGGGAGATGAGCCGTAGCCACCGCATGGCACTGCTTGCCGTGGTGGTGCTGCTTGCAGCAGCCGTTGCGGCAGTGGTGCTGGTGGGCGGACGCAGCGAAGATGCAGCAGCCGAAGCCTGCGACTCGGTGGAGATGGCGCGATTCGGTGCCGAAATCGACTCGGCGCACATCGACACGGTGAAACCTCAGCGCAAACGCAAGGTGGCGGAGAACCCGGCTAAAACGAAACGAAAAGATAACGACAGGGAGATACCCCGATTTTAGGAATCTATAAAAGCAACAAACAAAGAAATGAGCAATAGAGCACAATTTGTAACGAAAATGGGCGTGATAGCAGCCACCGTAGGGTCGGCAGTAGGCCTTGGAAATATATGGCGCTTTCCCTACGAGGCAGGGCAGCATGGAGGTGGAGCATTCCTTATCATCTACTTGCTGTGTGTTTTCCTGCTGGGCATACCGGTGATGATAGCCGAGTTTGTGATAGGTCGCAGCACCCACAGCAATGCGCTGACGGCGCTGCAGAAGCTGAAGCCGGGAAGCAAGATGAGCATGGTGTCGTATGTGGGAATATTGGCGTCGCTCATGATTCTCAGCTTCTACTCGGTGGTGGCGGGCTGGATAATGGAATACCTCTACCAAGCCATTACGGGCGGGCTGAGCGGACACACCTCGGAGGAATATGCAACGCTGTTCAGCTCGTTCACGGTGAATCCGTGGCGATCGGTGATGTGGACGCTGATATTTCTCTCAATCAACTTTGTGGTGCTGCGGCGAGGTGTGGAGAAAGGCATAGAGAAGCTATCGAATGTGCTGATGCCGGTGCTCTTTGTGATTTTGGTGGTGTTTTGCATCAATTCGCTCATGATGCCCCAGGCTGGGCGTGGGCTTGATTTTCTTTTCAATCCCGATTTCACGGCAATCACACCCAAGGTGATGCTGGGGGCACTTGGGCAGGCGTTTTTCTCGCTGAGCCTCGGACTCACCTGTCTGCTCACCTACGCATCCTATTTTTCCGACAAGACGCCGCTTGTGCGCAGCGCTACAGTGGTGGCACTGCTCGACACCATGGTGGCAATACTTTCGGGCATAATCATTTTCCCGGCAGTGTTTTCGTTTGATATGGAGCCGGCAGCAGGACCGAAGCTGGTGTTTCAGATACTTCCCGAGATATTCCAGCAGATACCGGGTGGCTATCTGTGGTCGGTGGCATTTTTCTTGTTGCTGTTCTTTGCGTCGATAACATCGACAATATCGATGAGCGAGATTTCGATAACCTACTTTGTGGAGGCGCACAAGATGAGTCGAAACCGTGCTACGGGGCTTAACACGGCGATAGCGGTAGTGTTTGGCACGCTGTGCGCACTGTCGTTTGGGGTGCTGAGCGATTTCAAGGTGTTTGGCATGACGATGTTTGAGCTGTTTGACTATGTGTCGTCGAATGTGCTGCTACCTGTGGGAGGAGTGATGCTGAGCGTGTTTGTGGGATGGATGGTGGATAAGAAAGTGGTTGAGGAGCAGCTCACCGACTTTGGAGCCCGCCGCATCACGCTTATGCGGCCCATACGCTTCTGCATACGCTATGTGGCACCTGTGAGCATAAGTCTCATCTTCCTCTACGGGCTTGGGGTGCTGTGAGAGTGGAGAGGTGAGAGGACTGGGAGGGCTCGGAGTGGCTCGGAGCTCTCGGAGGGCTCGGGGGGGACTCGCTGACGCTCGCCGGTGGAGAGTGGAGAGGTGAGAGGTGGGAGGTGGGAGGTGTGGTTTTTTTTGTGAATTTGCAACTTTCGGCAACTTTCGGCAACTTTCGGCATGTCAAAAAATCAAAAACTTCGTTTTTCTTTTTGATTATGCACTCATTTGTTGTAACTTTGTGCAATTTAATTAATCACTCTGAAAAAAACAGAAACACTTAGCACCATGATGATAATTGGAATAGCCGGTGGAACCGGTTCAGGTAAGACAACGGTTGTGAGAAAGATAATGCAGCGTCTTCCACAGGGAGAGGTTGAGGTGATTTCGCAAGACTCCTACTACAAGGACTCGAGCCATGTGCCGGTGGAGGAGCGACAGAAAATCAACTTCGACGAGCCGGCGGCTTTCGACTGGCCATTGCTTATCGACCACTTGAAGGAGCTGAAGGCCGGGCGCTCGGTGGAGTCGCCCACATATTCCTATCTCACTTGTACGCGCCAGCCCGAGACGGTGCATGTGAATCCGTGTGATGTGGTGCTCGTGGAGGGAATTTTGGTGCTGAGCGATGACAGATTGCGCGATATGTTTGACATCAAGGTGTTTGTGGATGCCGATGGCGATGACCGACTGATACGCGTGATTAGCCGCGACTGCATAGAGCGTGGCCGCACTCCGCAAATGGTGATCGACCGCTATGAGCGCGTGCTGAAGCCTATGCACATTCAGCACATAGAACCAGCCAAGCGCTATGCCGACCTGATTGTGCCACAGGGTGGCAACAATGAGGTGGCAATTAACTTGCTCACCGACTATATTAAGAGTAGATTGGG
>JBJFEF010000339.1:0-4040 GCA_051890435.1 Muribaculaceae bacterium | reverse complement strand
CTCCTCCACGCACTATGTCGCCTCCTGCATAGAGGTCGGCAATCGACGATTGCATTGTTTCCTCATTCACCACTATGGTGTTTCGACGGCTCACTTCGAGTCCGGCTACCGATTTGGGAACGAGCGGATTTGGTGATACTCCCACACTCACAATCACAAGGTCAACATCCACATCCACAATTTTGCCCTCTACGGGCACCGGTGAGCGACGTCCCGACGCATCGGGCTCTCCAAGCTCCATCACCTGCAGGCGCATCGTCTTCACACGGCCTGTTTCGTCGCCAAGATATTCCACAGGATTGTGCAGCGTCATGAACTCAACGCCTTCCTCCTTGGCATGCTTCACTTCCTCCAATCGCGCAGGCATCTCCTCCTCCGAACGGCGATACACAAGCATGGCTCTTTCGGCTCCCATGCGGCGTGCAGTACGCACCGAGTCCATAGCAGTGTTTCCTCCGCCGATTATTGCCACATTCTTGCCACGAAGCACAGGAGTATCCCAATCGGGTCGCCCGGCTCCCATCAAGTTCACACGGGTGAGATATTCATTGCTCGACATGATTCCATTGAGATTCTCTCCCGGAATGTTCATGAAGCGTGGAAGTCCTGCTCCCGAAGCTACAAATATTCCGGCAAAGCCCATCTCATGCAAGTCGTCGTAGGTGAGTGTCTTGCCTATGATGCAGTCTTTCTCAAATTTCACGCCCATAGCCCGTAATCCATCGATTTCGGCATCCACTATGCTGTTGGGAAGGCGGAACTCGGGAATACCGTATTTCAGCACTCCGCCTATCTCGTGCAGTGCCTCATACACTGTCACTTCATATCCGTTCTTTGCCATATCGCCGGCAAACGACAGTCCTGCAGGGCCGCTTCCCACCACTGCTATCTTCTTTCCGTTGGGGGCAGCCATCTCGGGTGTTGTGGCAGTGCCGTGGGTGCGCTCATAGTCGGCGGCAAAGCGCTCCAAATAACCGATAGCCACCGGCTCATGACCCATCTTGTGGTGTATGCACTTGCTCTCGCATTGCTTCTCTTGCGGACACACGCGTCCGCACACCGAGGGCAATGCACTTGTTTGCTTCAAGGTGACGGCTGCCTGGTGGAAGTCGCCACGCTCTATATTCTTGATGAATGTGGGAATGTTGATTCCCACCGGGCATCCTGTCACGCACTGCGGATTGGGGCAGTCGAGGCAGCGCTGTGCCTCCACAAGTGCCATCTCCTCGGTGATGCCTTGGTTCACTTCCTCATTGCAAGTGATGCGATAGTCGGGCTTCAGCTCGGGCATCTTCACTCGGGCTATTGCAGCACGTTCTTTTGCTGTCTTGCTCTTTCTCAGTTCTTCGCGCCATGGTTGGTTGCGCAGCTCTGCAGCATTATTTTCGTTAGCCATATCTCTAATTGTTCTGATAAAAAAGGATTAATTAAACGACTTCAATCGCATCAACAGCTGGTCGAAATCCACCTCGTGTGCGTCAAATTCAGGTCCGTCGATGCACACAAACTTCGTCACTCCGCCCACGGTCACTCGGCATGCTCCACACATTCCCGTGCCATCCACCATTATGGCATTGAGCGAGCACTCGGTGGGTATCTCATATTTCTTGGTGAGCAACGCCACAAATTTCATCATTATCGCCGGACCGATAGTTATCACCTTATCTACTTTCTCGCGCTTGATCACCTCCTCTACGCCCACGGTCACCACGCCTTTGTTGCCATAGCTTCCGTCATCGGTCATGATAATCACTTCGTCGCTATATTTGCGCACTTCTTCTTCAAGAATAATAAGGTCTTTTGTGCGTGCTGCAAGCACACTTATCACGCGGTTTCCGGCTTTCTTCATTGCTGTGAGTATTGGCAAGAGCGGAGCCACTCCCACACCTCCTCCACAGCACACCACTGTGCCATAGTTCTCGATGTGTGTGGCTTGTCCGAGCGGTCCCACCACATCGGCAAGGCTATCTCCCGGCTCAAGTGCACAGATTTTCTGTGTCGATACTCCCACGGCTTGTATCACCAAGGTTATCGTTCCCTTTTCTACGTCGGCATCGGCTATGGTCAAGGGAATTCTCTCGCCATGCTCACACGCACGCACTATCACAAAGTGTCCGGCACGGCGCGACTTTGCTATTAGTGGAGCCTCAACCACAAGCTTCACCACTTTCTCCGAAAAGTGTTCTTTGCTTACAATCTTATTCATATTTCTTATTTTTCTGTTTCTTTGTTGTAAATTGTAGGCAAATTTAGTGTTTCAATTGCTGAAAAACAAATAATATGCCCTATTTTATCACTTTTCGTCACTTTTTTGCCTTATTGCGGCAAAGTAGCCTCGTAGCACATCGGCATTGAGGGTGTTTGGCGTGGCAATGGCAAGAATTGCTGCGCGAGTATCACCGAAGAAGTCGTGAGCCGCAGTTTCCAATTCTTTCTCATCGCGTGCCTCATAGTAACCAAAGCCAAACGCCTCGGCATATTTCTGCACCGGCAGGTCGCGGTTAACCTCAAAATATTGCTCCAGTTCCTCTAATTCCGACGGTCCCTTGATGAAGCGGAAAATACCGCCTCCACCATTGCACATCACCACTATCTTGAAGCCCGGCAAGTTATAATATTGCGATGCAAGTCCCGAGATGTCGTAGCTGAGGCTCATATCGCCCGTAATGAGCAGTGTAAGGCGGTCACGCATCACTATCGACGAACCAAGTGCCGTCGATGTCGATCCATCGATGCCGGCAACTCCGCGATTGCAATAGCTGCGGTGCACTTGTGGCGTCTCAAAGAGCTGTGCATAGCGTATGGAAGTGCCGTTTGATAGATGCAAGTCGGTGCCCTCGGGAATCATTGGCAGCAGTTGCGCAAAGGCCTTCAGGTCGCACCACTGTGCGGCAGCAATATAGCTCTTGTGGCACTCACAAGCCATTTTCCTGGCATCTCTCCACATGTCGGCATATCGGCTCTTGGTTTTCTTGCCGTGTTCAAGCACGATGCCCGCATATAACTGTGAGAAAAACTCCCCCGGCTCCACTTCAAAGCGTTTGGTGAGGTGTTGCATGGTGTCAATTACGTTATGGTCGATGCCTATGCGCCACTCTTCCATTGCAGGATTGCTGCGTAGAAAATTCTTCAACATTCGCGTCACTAATGCTCCTCCCATGGTTATCAGCAAGTCGGGAGCAAAGTCGGCTTCTTGCCCTTCAAGAATTGCCGTGAGCGTACGGTCGATGGTGGTAATGATGCGGTCACCGGCAATGTTTGAAATAGTTTCAGTGAGCACCACCACATTGTTTCTCAGCGACAAGTGCCGGAGAACATTCTCCAATTCCATATCATAGGGCATCACTCCTGCCACTATCATCACACGCTTTGTGCTACAAATGGCATCGATGCAATCATCTACTATGTCAAATCGAGGATGGTGCATCACCTCCACATTCTCAATAATTCTCGCACCTCCGAATTTGCGCAACTGTGTGCCACACAACGGCTCGCCAAGCTGCACATTGATGTGCACAGGTCCCATCGGTGCACGCAATGCCATTATCGCTGCCTCATTTACCATGCGGTTAATCCACCACGCAGTGTTAGGACTATCAGTCACCCAAGGTATGTTGCAAGAGTGCTTCACCACACTGCCGAGAACACCCGGCTGCCTTATAGTCTGGCTGTCGTTCTGGTCGATCCACTCAGCCTGTCGGTCGGCTGAAATGAAAATCAGCGGCAGTTGCCGGTAGTAAGCCTCGGCGGCTGCCGGAGCATAGTTGAGCACTGCGCTTCCCGATGTGCACACCACCGCCACAGGCTCTCCCGTGCTTTGCGCTATGCCCACTGCCACAAAGGCTGCACTGCGTTCATCTACAATCACATGCTTTTCAATGCGCTTCTCTCTGGCAAACGCCACAATGAGCGGTGCATTGCGCGACCCTGGAGAAATCACCGCATGCTTCACACCCTGTCCCACAAGCACCTCCACAAGTTCGGCACAAGCCTCATGGTCGGTAGTCATCATATCTTCTGTTGTCATAGCTGATTCTTAT
>JBJFEF010000338.1:0-14824 GCA_051890435.1 Muribaculaceae bacterium | reverse complement strand
TAAACTAAATGATCCATCAGCATTTGCGTTAGAAACTGTTCCAATCATGAAGATACCTCCAACGTATTTAGCTTTTACTGCTACTTCGATTTTCGATATATTCGTAAAATTCTCATTAAGTGCCAGAAATGCGCCGCCGAGTTTAACGCCTGATGCGCCAAATTGAAGTGCATCTGTCCACTTGCTCACTTGAATCACATTACCATCTTGATAATATCTGAAGGTGTGAGCGTTACCTTCTGTATCATTAGCTGTGAAAGTTTTCTGAGATTTGTTGATAAACATTGCCTTTCCTTCGCCCGTGTATGACAAGCCTATATCACCGCCAAATCCATCTCCTGTTCCTTTCGAGAAATCAAATTCGAGAGTTTTTGCTTCGGCGAATGCCGAGAACGCTGAGGCTATTGCAAGTAACGCAACGCCGCATTTAAAGTAATTCTTTTTCATTGTTATTTTAAATTTTTAGTTATTAGGTTGTTTAATGAAATCAATAGTTATTTATTATTCTGACGATAATTTTGGGCTTATCTACTATGCAAATAGTTAAAAGTTGAAGTTTTTTCTGTGGTTTCGGATTCTGCTTTAAAAGCCCAACTTCCGAGGGCGTTATGTTCACAAAACGCCCTCATCTCGTTGAGCAAACCTAAAACCAACTCAAAAAACTCATTTCATTATTTTAACCCAAAATTATCTATTATGAAATTTTCTACATGAAATACTGTCCTTCCTCCTTGAGACGGCGACGCAGATGGTCGATATCCACGTTGTGAACATCTACTCGCTGTGCTATGGCATGGGCTGCCGCCATTCCCGCAGCCTCGCCGGTGACAAGGCATGGAGGCATCACTCGCAGGCTGCCAAACACCTCATCGTCGGTCGATACACAGCGACCGGCTGTGAGCAGGTTGCTGAATCCCTTAGGGGTGAGGCTGCGATAGGGAATGCCGTGAGAGTCGCCTTTTTGGTAGAACACCGGCACGAAATCCTTTTTGTGAATGTCGAGATAGTAGCAGTTGCGACCAATCTCATCGGCGAAGGTACGGCGGGCACGCCAGTCGTCACCGGTGAGCACATAGTCGCCGATGATGCGACGGCTGTCGCGAGTGCCGAGAGCCGGTGCCGTCTTCACCACAAAGGAATTTGCAAAGGTGTTAGGGCAAGTCTCCTTTAAAGCTTCGAGATATTGCTGTGCAATCTTTCGTCCGAGCACCATTGCGTTGGTCACTTCCCAAGGGTTTGTGGTATCTACGGTGATGTGCCCGGCATTGAATTGCAGCACGCCCGGCCCAATCTGGTTGAGGCAGAAGTGGTGAGCAAGCAAGGGATAGCGACCGCTGTCGATGGTCTTGTGTAGCGGACTGTTCTTGTTGTCGCTGTGCAGATTAGGTCCACGATGCCACTCGTCGATATCGACGTTGGCGATGGCGAAGCATAGCGTAGAGTCCTGCAACACTCCGTTTCGGTCGCCTTTCAGGAACTCTGCTCCCGCCCAGGCAGCAAGGTCGCCATCGCCGGTAGCATCGATAAAGATCTTAGCCTTGAAAGCAGTGAGTCCTTCCTTATTGGCTACGATAATAGCATCGATTGTGCCATTACCGCTCTTTTCCACCGCTGCAAGGCGAGAGAAAAACAGCACCTTTGCGCCCGATTCGGCAACCATATTGTCATACACACGCATGAGATACTCGGCATTGATGTTCACCCAGTCGAGTTTGTCTTTAGGCTCGTGAGGCACACCTTTCTTGGCGCGGTTAAACACCTGCTCGGCAAGTCCGCGGTAAATCATCTTCTCTCCGTCGGAGAATGGACACCACGCCGGCACCATGCCTATGGTTCCCATTCCGCCCAGCTGCCCTGTAGCCTCAATGAGAAGCGTCTTTGCGCCCTCACGAGCGGCAGCGATGGCAGCAGTGCAGCCACTGGGACCACCACCCACCACAATCACATCCCATGTGCCCGAAACTGCCACTTTGTTGTTCGTCAGTTTCAGCTTAGAGCCTTTATTGTTTCCCAGCCCCTCGGCTGCGCTAATAAACCCTGCGGGTAAAGATGCCGCAACAGCCGTAATGCCTAATTGCTTGAGAAATTGTCGTCGCGTTTCCATCGTTTTTTCAATTTGTGTTACACAAGTTTTTTTATTGTTATCAGATTTTTAATGAAGATTACAATGTGTGAGGCGCAACTGCTACAAATGCGCCATTCACCGGCATCTCCACCTTCAGAGTTTGTTTCTTGGAAGTTTTCACCTTTCTCACACTGCCATTTAGTGCCGTGTCGTCGCTATAAAGCTCCACTGGGGTGCCCGCGGCAAGCATCGGCAAGTCGATAGAGAGCTGCATGGTCTCTTTTGTGCCATTTATTCCGGCAATATACCATTTGTTGCCACTGCGACGGGCAATCACCACATATCGGCCCGGATAGCCGTCGATGAAGCTTATTTCGTCCCACGTCGAGGGTACTTGCTTCATGAAATCGACTGCCCATGCCGGAGCGTCGGTGAGACACGATGGTGTGAGGGCAAAGTGCTGCACCGGGCTCTGGAAAAGCACTGCTGTGGCAAGGGCAAACACCTCGCTCGTACGGCGTATGGTGCCACGGTCGGGCGATGGCGAATAGCGGCGGTTGAGCGTAGAGCCTCCAAAGTCCATACTACCCACGGCATTGCGCAGGAAAGGCAGGAAAGTGGCATTAAAAGCCTCATCGTCGCACTCTCTCTGGTGGAAGCGGAGGTTCTCGCTTGCTGCAACTGCCTCACTCGACACATAACAGGGATACATACGTTCCCAGCCACGCGGCAATGTGCAGCCGTGCAATATCACCTCAATGCCATAGTCGCAGGCATCGGTTAGAATATCCTCATATATCTGCATCATCAGCTGCTTGTCGCCGCCAAAGTAGTCCACTTTGATTCCGCGTATGCCGGCATCGCGCAGCCAAGCCATTTCGCGACGGCGATCAGCAGAGCGGTGCATCTTGTTGTAGGGTCCGCCCTTGCCGCCGTTCCAGTAGCCATTGCTGTTATACCACAGGAAAATACCCACGTTCTTGCCGGCGGCATAGCGTGCCAGCTCCTCCACGCGTTTGTAACCAATGCTTTCGTCCCAGCAGGCGTCGATGAGCACACTTTCATAACCCATGTCGGCTGCAAAGTCGATGTAGGCACGCTGCACGTCGTATTCCGAAGCTGCATTGATGCCGATAATCCAGCTCCACGTGCCACGGCCGTAGATGAACGGCTTAGACGAGGAACAACGCTGCTCAACCACGTCGAATGGTATTGTAGTTTCTACTATTGGCTTCAGCGAATTACCCACAGTGATGGTGCGCCAAGGTGTAGCCGAAGGCAATGCGATGCCCGGCTGTGCCGAACCCACGCCATGAATCTCCTCTTGCTGCGGAAAAGCGATGCAGTAGGCATTATCGCCCGAAGCCTCGATATGCGAGGCACAATAGCTGCCATCGACCCCGGTTTCCGAAATCAATACCCAGCCATCGCCGGGCACATGGAAAAGACAAGGGAAAGTGTAGCCGGCGCCTTCTCCGTTGCGCCCTGTGGGAGCATCGGGCTGATAGTGAGTTTCGTAGCTTGGGAAAGTCTCCATCCAGCCGGTGAGAGCCTTGCTGTAGGGGCAAAGGAAGGTGGTGGTGCCTTCAGGGAGGGTAAATCCGGTTGCCTCTCTCTCGACGCTTGCACACTGATTGTCGCCGCTGCGATACACGCGGTAACGCATGGCAACGTTATTGTCGCTGAGATGGAGTTCAAGGTCGAATACACGCTTTCCCGCCTTGGTAAAGGGAACCACGGCAGTCACGGCACGATGGCTCACGTTGCTACGCTTGATTGTAGGCAAGGAGTATGCTACCGCAGCGGTATCGGTGCGGCAGTTGCGCATATCGATGCTTAAACCTGTGGTATAGTCGGCAAAATGAAGCTTCATTCCCAGCGGCGACTGAAGCAACATAGGCTGTCCGGCATAGGTCACAGAGTATGCTGGGCGGCTTCCCTCATCGCACACTGTGATTTCAGTCGCTCCGTCGGGCGATGACACCTTCACCACAGCAGCATTGGAGTGGAAGTGGGAGCAGGCGAAGCCTATTGCCCCCACTGCGATTAACTTAGGTATATTCATAACAACTACAATACGTTATTTCACCTCAAACGGAACTACGGCGAGTGCCGTTGTGCCGTGCGCCTTGTCGCGGGCATACACCATAAGTCGGTAATATCCCACCTCGGCAGGTGCCTTGAATGATACCGACTCGCTCATAGTGCCTGAGAACAAGCCCGTAACGACATCGCTCTTGGGAGTGCCCCAAGGCGATACCACGTCTTTTACGATCTTCCAGTCATAGGTGATTGCATCGCCATCGGGGTCGGTAGCCTTTACGGTAGCGGTGTGACCGGTGCTGCCCGGTTTCATTGAGATGCTTTGTGAAGCTGTTCGGCCATTATCCACCTTGAGGTCGTTGACCGAAGCAATCACAGGTGCGGAATTTTCGGGCTTCTTTCCTGTCCAAAGCTCCTGCATCACCTGAGCGGTGGGAAGAGCCTGCTTCTCAAACATATCATACATCGAGTACCACGAAAGCACTGCGCCATGAGTTTGCCAGCCCCAGAGGAAGCAGAATGAACCGATGCAGCCGTTAGATGCATTGGCTACGATATTATTAGTGTAAATTTTGCGGTATGATTCGGCTTTCTCGGCACTCGAAGGCTCAATTAGAGAACCAAATGTGGTTTTTGCCACACTGCCGTTCCATGTGCCGCGAATTCCAAACTCGCTCACGACGTAAGGAATGCCCACACGACGGTTCTGCCAGTTGCGATTGAGGTTTTCCACATCGCCCTCATAGTTGTTCACGCAGAGAATGTCGATATCGGTGCAGTAAGCCTTTACATCGTCGATAATGTTCACTCCGTCCCATATTCCGGTGAGGCAGGTAGCAGCCGGGCGCCCATCTACGCTCTTTATGTACTTGGCAATCTCGTTGATGTCCTTCCACACATTGGCATTGACTGTGTTCTTGTCGCTTTGGTCACACTCATTGCCCACGCACCAGAAGAGGATTGCAGGGTGACCCTTGTATTTGTCGATTTCGGCTTTTGCCTTCATCACCTGTGTGTTGCGCTTTGAGGCATCGTTGTAGTCGAAACCGTCGGCCTCATGGTCGATGTGGATGCCGAAGCACACATACACACCTTTATTCGAGAGCATGTCGAGCTGAGCCTTTACTGCATCGGTAGTAGCTCCGAGGTCGGTGGCTCCGTAGGTGCGCACGCAATTGGCGCCTGCTTCGATTGCCGTTGCGATGAACGGATTCACGCCATCAACCGAATTGAGCGAATTGAGCGCTGCACCCTTTATGAAGAACTCCTCGCCATTCACATAGAGCTTATTGTTCTTCACTTCTACCTTGGTCGTTCCGGCAGGGTTGTCGCCGGGATTATCTTTGTCGAGGTTTTCCCAATAAGGGTGCTTGTAGTAGTCGATTCCTGAATCTTCGTTGCAGCCCACAAGCAGTGATGCAACTGCAAGTATGGCTGTAAGAGAGAATATATGATTAAATTGTGCCATTTCGTTAGTTAGTTTAGTTTTTATTCGATAATGTCGCGGCCATAGATCTCAATTTCGCCAAGGATAACCGGACCAAGGTCGATTGCTGCCGACTTCTTGAACTGTGCAAACTCAGGGTCCATTCCCACTGCCTTGCGATCGCCAAGGAATGAGGCTGAGTGATACTCATTGTAAGCCTTGCCGCCGTGAATAGCTTTCATCTCCTCCTCGGTGTTCTGTCGCCAGTGCATCGACTTGATGAGAAGTTTCAGATAGCGGGCTTTGTGCACAACGCCGGCATCGCCGGGCTTCACGGTATAGGTGGTTTCGCCATACACGTCCATTGTGCCCTCGGCAAACTTCGTCCATGTGTTGCCGTCGGTCGAGATTTGATACTCATAGTCCTTCACTCGCTGATAGTAGGATGACAGATCCACTCCCTGGTCCTGAGTGTTGATCATGCGGGTGGTGGCTATCTCAGTGATGTCGTATGTCTCGTTCATATCCACAGTGAGTGTCCACGGGAGGGCTACGATTGGATTATCTATCCATTCGCCATTCACATAGTTAGTGAAATTCTTCGCAAAAATGTAGTCGTCGATGGTGTGATCCTCGCGGTTGCACCAGAATCCGTTAGGGTCGCCATTAGAACCTGAGCAATTGGTGCCGATGCAGTTCCACAGAATGGTGCGCCACACGCTGGTGAGGTTGCCGTCGAAAAGATTCTCGGGCTTACCGTCAACCCAGCCGTTTGAAGCCACATCTACAGCCGTGATCTTGAAGTTAGTGGGGCTGATTTTGCGGGGCTTGTTGCCATCGATAAATGAGATAACGATACGGTCTTTATCAGCATTCACCGAGTCGGTAGCACTTTCGAGGCATAAAGGGAGCACCCAAGTTACATCATCGTTGCTGCGCACCTGCTGCAGTGCAAGCTGCTGCTTCACCTCAATCTCATAGAGCACACCTGTGTTTCCACCTTCCACTGCAATCGCAGTGGGGAGTGAGTAGTATTGCGAGTTGATAATCTCATAGTTATTGCCCGGATAGGCAGCTTCAAGTTCGTCTTTTGAGAGAACCCTCAGGGTTCCCTGTGCGGCAAGTTCTTTCTTTCCGCCTCCCTTCAGCACTTGCAAGGTGAAAGATTTCACGTCGTCGTTGCCAAGAAGCACAAGACTCTGCTCCCCACTATTTTTGATGCTGAGAATCTTGCTCCAAGTGTCGCCCACCATGCTTTCGGGCGAAAAATCGCTTTCACATGCCACCATCGCGCCCAGTGCTATAATAGCCGGTGCAATAAGTGCAGTTCTCTTTATTGTGTTTATTATGTCAGTTTTCATTGTTCTATTGAAAATTTAATCGTGAAACGATGAAGCTCATTAATAGCCGGGCGCCTGAACAAGTTGCGGATTGCTATCTACTTCAGAGCTTGCCACAGGAATGAAATACATGCGGTCGTACCACACAAAGGGCTGGTTGGTGAGTGTTACTCTCTGGTTAAGCTCCTCAAATGTAGGATCAACCACGCGGTAGTTCAGACCTTCGCGTGCACCGGCCTTGAGATACTGCGGAGCGATGCACCAGCGACGAAGGTCGAAGTAGCGGTGTCCTTCACCCCAAAGCTCTATGAAGCGCTCATTGCGCACCCAGTCCATCATTGTCATGTCGGCATTTATGTCAGAGGTAGCCAGTTCAGGCACTCCGGCACGCTTGCGAATCACATTTAGATTTGTGATTGCATTGGCATTGTCGCCAAGGGCTGCATAGCACTCGGCAAGGTCGAGATAAAGCTCGGCAAGGCGAATTATAGGGTGAGGAGTGTTCTTGGTGTTGGTGCTGCCGCTTGCGCTGTTCTTGGTCACGTTTGGCGACACAAACTTGCGGCACAGATAGCCGGTGATATTGAGGTCGTTGTCTTTCGAGGGATTATAGCCCTGCTTGTTGTGGTCGCGCATGTTCACTATGAGGCGGCTTCCTCCGGCAAGCTTCGATCCATATTCTGCGCCGTCGAACGAAATCCAGGCATAAAAGCGCGGCTCGCGGAGGTCGTGGAGCTTGATTATCTCCGAACGGCTCTGTCCTGCCGACTGGAACCACTCCGACTCCTTGTAGTAGCCGCTATCGTTCTTCGGTAGCTTGCCATTTACAGTGTAGAAATGCTCGGCAGAGTAGAGATAGGGCGAGATGCCTGAGCGTCCGCCCTGCATTGCCCCGTTCACTTTGATAATCGACTGCGGGAGGCAAGTGTTTTCCCAGTCGAGGAAGTAGCTTGTCCAGCTATCGCTTGTGGGAACCACCACGCCAAAGATTGTTTCGCGGTTACCGTCGGTTTCGGTTGTGCATGAGAGATACTGCATCATTGAGGCATACTGGCGCACCTCAAATGAAGCACCGGGGATGTCGGGTAGCGACACATTCTCCGATTCGCGCTTGCGCTCGCCGTCTTCAAGGGTGTAAAGGGCGCGGTTGCCAAGTCCCTCGGCAAGTGTTATTGCCTCGATGCACGCCTCGCGGGCACGCTCCCACTTGCTGCGGTCGTAGGTGCTGCTCACAAGCTCATAGCCGTAACCGGGAGTCTCATAGTTGGTGTTGCGCCACTGCTTGATAGCCTCCGGAGCTTCGCCATTCCATAAAGGAGAGGCTGCATAGAGCAGCACGCGAGCTTTTAATGCCTTTGCAGCCACAGTGGTGGCACGACCTATCTCCTGAGAGTCGTTGATGGCATCGGGCAGACCGTTGGCGGCTGCATAGTCGAGCCATTCGCAGATTTGTGTGACGCAATAGTCGAAGTGTGAGCGTCCGGGGAAGTCTTTCTTGTCGGTTGTAGAGCTATAATAGTGGTCAACCAATGGAATCGGGCCGTAGGATTCGAGCAAGAAGAAGTGGTAGAAGCCAAGCAAGAAGTAGCACTCTGCTTTCCAGCGGCGAATATCCTCGGCTGTGCTGTGTGCCGGAGTGTACATATCCACAAGGCGGAGGAAATTGTTCACGCTGCCTATCGACGAGTACATATTTTCCCACACTGAGAAATCCACCTTGCCCGGATTGATTGTTCCCCAGGCATATTGCTGGCTCTGTACGCCCCAGGCATCGGGCAAACCAAATTCATCAGCCGACGACATGAACGAGCGCACAAGGTGCTGGCTATACACTGAGGGAAGTCCCTCGTAGCAACGGTAGAGGAATGCCTCCGCACGGTCTTTGTCCTTCATGGTGTCGTCGATTTCCATGCTTTCGGGAGGCACCACGTCAAGGAAGTTGCAAGAACTTGCTGCACCCATAGCCAATGAGGCGCAAAGCAATTTTGCAAATATCTTGTTTTTGATTCTAAAAGTTATCATAATCAATTTTTTCGGAAGAATTAATGTTATGTGTTGTCGGAAAAGGCTATCAGAGATTAAACTGTACGCCCACATTGAATGTGCGCTGCAGCGGGAATGAGTTCCACGAGAGTTCAGGATCCCAAAGTTTGAAGGGGCTCCACACTGCTATATTGTCGCCCGAGAAGTAGATGCGGCACTTCTTGTACTGATAACCCACCTCAAGGGTCTTCCAGCGTATAAACGAGCCGTTACGCAGCCAGTAGCTGCTGGTGACGAGATTGTTCTTCACATCAGTGTAGAGTGTTCCAAGGCGTGGATAAGTGGCATCGGGGTCGGAATTGTTCTCGCTCCATCGCTGATTGTCGATCCACTTGGCAAGCTGCCGCTCGCCTGCTCCCCATTCCGAGCCTGTATCGGCACCAAACGGATTCATCGGACTCATGTAGATGGTGCGCTTTGCCGAGCCGGTGAAAAACACGCCGAGGTCGAAGTCTTTCCACTTCACATAGCAGCCAAGTCCGTACTGTATGCGAGGTTGCGTGCCACAATCTGAGATAAGCGTCTGGTCTTCGGTAGTGATGCGTCCGTCACCATTGAGGTCGCGATACTTGATGTCGCCCGGCATCACCTTAGAGCCAAGATTCTGCTCAGGGCTGGCTGCTATGTCGGCTTCGTCCTTGAAAAGCCCGTCGGCTACGTATCCCACCCAGCGGTAGGACGACAGCGGATATCCTGTCTCTGAGCGCCACGAATAGGCATAGTCGGGTTCATCAACATACACGAGCTTATTCTTCACATAGGTGAATGTTCCGCGCAGCGAGAGCGACAGGTCATCAGTGAGATTGGTGGTGTAGTTGGCTGATATGTCAAATCCGGTATTGTCGGCTTTGCCCACGTTAGCCCATGGGCGTGCCTTGTCGTAACCCATCATTGTGGGCCATGAGCCGCGCTTCATGAGTATTTTCTCACGTCGGTCGTGGAAGAAGTCGAAGGTCACGTTGAGTTTGTTGAAGAATCCGAAATCCACACCAAAGTCAAGTTTCTTTGCTCGCTCCCAGCATGCGCCATCAACGGGATAGGCATTGATGACAGGGCTGTTGTAGTGGGTGTATTCTCCCGACGGTCCGGTGTAGAAGTGCGACTGGTTGGTGCTCACGTCAGATACATAGAGGAAGTGCTGTGCTCCGGCGTTCTTGCCGGTGTCGTCGCTACCCACTATACCATAGGAACCACGCACCTTCAGGTGGCTCACATATTTGCTTAGTGGCTCCCACCAGTCTTCGTTGCTTGCTACCCAGCCCACCGAAACGGCAGGGAAGAACTCAAAACGGTCCTTCTTGAGCAGTCGCTCCGTGCCATTGTAGCCGAAGTTCACCTCAAAGAGGTAGCGGTGGCGAAAGTCGTAGGTGAAACGTCCCGATAGTCCTTGGTTGCGGTTAGGCAGCTGAAGCTCGCGATACTCTCGCATCATGTACATCAACAGTCCCGAAACGGAGTGGTCATTGTTGAAAGTGCGGTTATAATTGAGGCGGGCATCAATGTAGTAGGTCATTGACGACCAACGGCTGATACCCGACTGCGATTGGTAGGTGCTACCAGCTTTGCCCACATTGTTGTAAGTAAATTCGTATGGGTTGTTGGGATCCCATGCCTGAGTATCTACCTGATAGTAGAATGGCGACATATAGCTTGTGTAGGTGCTCTGCGAGCGCGAGTTCATCGACACAAGTGCAGTCAATTCCAGTCCGGGAGTCACAAAATCGAGCTTCTGGTTAAGATTGACCGATGCTGTAATATCGTTGGAGTTGGTCTGGCGGAACTGGCTCAGGAGTACGGCATAGGGGTTGGTATATACATTCGTACCTGAGAACACGCGGTTTCCGAAGTGGAGATACTCATCTCCCTCACTCACCGGCAGTACAGGGGCAAACATTACCGGCGAAATGTCGTACACGTTGTAGTAGAGGTTATCGTTGTCGCCAAGGCCTTTCTTGTTGGCAAATTGAGAGTGTATCTTCAAGCTCACTTTTGTGGTGCTTGTCAGCTTATAGTTGATGTTGTTCTGGAAGATGTACGACCAGTGGTTGTAGTTGTTGTTGAACACATAGTCATTAGGGCAGTCTATAAGTCCGGTATCGTGGTTTGCCTGAATGCTCATGTAGTAGCTCAGCTTCGAGCCTCCGCCCTGCACATTGAGGTTGATGCGCTCATTCATGGTATTTTCCTTGAAGAGAAGGTCATACCAATCGACATTGGGATATACGTAGGGGTTGATGCCCGAACGTGTATATTCTATTTCCTGAGCAGTGTAGCGAGGCGACGATGTGGGATAGCGCGATGTGAGTGCTTCATTATACACCTCCATCCAGCGCGGTCCATCTACGTATTCCATCTCCTTCATTGGCTTCAGGAAGGAAACTTCGGCATTTATCGACACCTTAGCGCGGGTATTCTCTGTTCCCTCCTTGGTGGTAACGATTAGCACACCGTTTGCACCGCGTGAACCATAAATGGCTGTTGCTGATGCGTCTTTGAGGATTGAGAATTGGTCAATGCTTTCGGGAGGAATGCTGTTGAGTGTCTCAGATGTAATTTCAATTCCGTCGAGCAGAATGAGCGGAGTTGCACGTCCTCCAAATGTTCCGATACCGCGAATGTAGAATTCCGAGCCTTCGCCCGGCTTTCCGCTCTTTGTAGATGAAATAAGTCCGGCAAGCTTTCCGGCAAGGTTGTTGGTGAGCGACGACGATGGCATCTTCAGCTCGGTTCCTTTCACCGAAACGATAGAGCCGGTCACCGACACTTTGCGTTGTGTTCCGGCTCCCACCACTACCACTTCGTTGAGTACGGCATTGGCTGTTTCCATCTTCACGTCGAGCACACCGAGATCGCCCACGCTGAGCGTTTGTTTGGTATAGCCAATGTAGGAAAATTCCAACTCAGTGCGGTTGGTGACATCAATGCTGTAAACTCCGTCAATGTCGGTCACAGTGCCCGAGCCTTTGCTGCCTTTCACCTGCACACTCACTCCAATGAGAGGCTCACCGGTGGCTGCATCGGTTATCGTTCCTGTGATTTTGCGCTTGTTGGCTTGACTTTTTGCCTGCTTCAAATGCTTGGGAGCGCCTTGAGCTCCACCTTTGTGCAGCGACACCTGCTTGTCCTGTATCTTGTAGTCGATGCCTGTGCCTTGAAATAGTTGTTTCAGTACTGCCGGCACTGTGGCGTTGTTCATGTGAATGCTCACTATGCTATCGGCATTAATTGAATTATGACCGTAGAAAAACACATAGCCGGTGTGGTTCTCAATATAGTCCAGAACCTCTTTCACGGTCTTATTTTGTATATCCACGGTGATGGTGTTACTGCCGGCTTGCGCACGTGCCGGCGATGCCGTGGCCGTGGCTGCACCAATGGCAGTAAACGCCAGGAGCAATAGGCTTGTAGCAAATGCTCCGACAATAGATTTCCTCTTTTTATTCATCGAATTGTCAGTGAATGTTGATTATGTTCGCCCTATGGGAGCGTGGCACAATCGTATGTTAGTAATTAGAGTTTATTCGGTTACACTAACCCATATTTTTCCATTGGATTTACTATAGGATATCGACGAGGTGAACGAGATGGTGCGCATCACTTCATCTATGTCGTCTTTTAGATTTAGTTTTCCGGTTACTTTAAGCTTATCCACTCCCGGTCCCAGCACAAATTCCACGCCATAGTGGGCATTTAGTCGGCTGAACACCTTTTCAAGAGTGTCGTCATGGAAAATCAGTACGTCATCAATCCAGCAAATGTATTGCTCCACATCAACCTTCACGGGCTGCTTCAGTTCGCCATCGACTACGCTCGACAGCTCTCCAGGCGACAGCACCACGTGGCTTTCTTCTGCATTGCTCAAATCCACTTTTCCCTTCACGAGCACCACTTCGGTGCTGTTCTCTCCGGGATATGCCGCTACATTGAAGGTGGTTCCGAGCACTCGCACCGTTGCATTTTTGGTGTGTACCGAGAAGGGAGCGTCGGCGTTGTGCGCAATTTCAAGATATGCCTCACCTTCGATATATACGTTGCGTGAATTTTTGCTGAATTTCTCCGGATAGATAATTTTCGTACCGGAATTCATCCATATCTGGCTACCATCAGAGAATGTGATGTGATTTTTTGAGCCGAGTGGTGTTACAAGTTGGTTATAGTTGCCCCTACCCGTAGCCACATAGTCCATTAGGTCGCGTGCTTCATCGGTAGCAAAGATTATGGAATTGAAGAGAAGGATAGCTATTGCAACGACTGCTGCCGCTGCTACGGAGCCGATGAAGAATCTCAGTTTCCTTCTCTTGTGCAAGCCTAATGTCATGTCGGCATCACGCTCTATGCTGCTCCATGCCTCATCGATTTCACTCTGCAAGACTGTATGTTCACGATTCCTGGCGAGATCAATAAGTCGTTGGGCTACTCGATTAAACTTATCCTTCTCTATTTCCATAAAAAATGTTGTGGTTGATTTTGAAATGTTGTCTGGTCTTATTAATTCCCTATTATCGCTTCATGTGCTTCTTTCCGTTGAGAATGTAGATTCCTTGCTGGGGAACTTCATTCAAGCGAATACCTTGCAAATTGTAGATGGCATTGTCGCCCTGCTTATTATCGGCGCCTACGAGCTGTGCTCCTGAGATGGTGCTTCCGTTGATTAGGTAGTTGCTTATAGCATTAGCTTCGGTCATTGGCACTGCAAGGTAGGCTGTGCGTGCCGGTGCTGTAAATGTGCCGGTAGTGGAGTGTGCCCAGTTGAAACCTACCTGTGTGTTAGCTTCATCGGCATAGCCAAGAGTGAAATACTTGGTCTCGGGCGATGCATACACTTCTTTCTCGGTTGCAGCGGCTTCGAGCTGATTGGCAGCCGCGATAGCTGTGGCTGTACCGTCGTAGTTGAGGTAGTGTGCCGTCTTGAAGCTCGTTGAAGCCGAGTTCATCGACACAAGCACGCCCGTGTTGGCTGGAACGAGATAGCCATTCACTGTTTTGCCTGCTGCAAGTTCTGATGTCGAGGCATAGTCGGCGACTTCGAGCTTGTTGAGGGCAAGCGAGCCATTGGCTGTGGTAGCAGTATATACCTCCACGCCGGCGGTTGCCGGGAAAATCACGTCTTTCGCAGCTGAGAATGTGCCAAAGTAGCGCTCGGCATCTTCAGTCTTATTGATATGGTCGAAAAGCAGCGGCTCGGCTGTGGCTGTTGCTTCTCCCTCATAGGTGATCTTGATGCTCTGAATGCGGAACCAGTAGTTTCCGCCGCTGTAGCCCTTCACCATAAGGTTACCGCTCATTGGTGTAGAGCCTTCCCAAGTGTAGGTAGTATATGTGTTGGTAAGCTTGGGCGATTTCTCGGGTGTTTGTCCCGGGGCTGCACACCACATCTCGTCTTTCACCTGGAACTCACCGTTTGCAGCCTTTTCCTTGGCTGTTGCAATCATTATGATGGGAGCACCCCACTCATTTGCAGGTGCCATAGCCGTAACTTCCACCTTGGTGATGTCGGTGATTTCAGTGCCGAGCACAAGCTGTCCGTTCCACAGCTGCTTTGAGCTTGAACCTATCTGAAGCGCGTCCTGATAGTAGCCAATGTAGATCTGGTTATCCCAGTGGAAGTAGTTGAAGAGATAGGGTACGCCGTTCACATCGTTGGCAGTAAACGTCTTCTGGTCTTTGTTGACAAACATCGACTTGCCGTTCTGGTCGTAGGCCACGCCCTCATATCCTCCCGTATTGATTGGGAATGAGAAATCAAACTCCAAGGTTTTGGTCTCAGCAAGAGCCGAAGTTGCAGCCATTGCCATTCCAAGCAATGCCACACTCGCTTTCAAGTAATTTTTTTTCATCTTTTATAAGTTGTTTTAGTTGTTAGGTTTAATATCGATTCAAGAAGGAGAATGTTGTTTCAAACAATTG
>JBJFEF010000337.1:0-4053 GCA_051890435.1 Muribaculaceae bacterium | reverse complement strand
ATGTGGCAATGTGCCGCCGATTGAAGATTATGAGCTATGCTCCCGATGGCTATCGTTGGCTCGATGTGGGCAAGCCCGAAACGCTTGCCGTTGCCGAGAAGGAATTTGCATAGCCGCACATAATTATACTATCTTTGCCATTTGTTTGCACAATGCAACTTTCAGGCTTCGTGGGCTTGCGATTGTGGCTTGAAATGCTTAATTTAGCCAAGGCAAAATTGCAGCGGCTATTGAGCGTGACTGAATTTTGCAGTAGATGATTATTTAAAACCATTAATATAACACAAGTTATGATGATTAAACCAAAATTCATCGGTGCTTGCCTTGGTGCAGCATTGGTGTCACTTTCAACTATGGCAACAACAAAACCCTGCATTCCTGTTGACCCCAAAATTGAGGCACAGGTGGAAGCTAAATTAAGCAAAATGACGCTCGACGAGAAAGTGGGGCAGATGTGTGAACTCACCATTGAGTCGGTTACCGACTATGAAGCTACCGGCAAGACCGGCAAATTCACTTTCAGCCCGGCGCTCGATGCCGCTATCGGCACTTTCAAGGTGGGTTCCATTCTCAACACTCCGCTTGGCCGTGCACAGCGCCCTGAGATGTTTGAGTCGATAATCCGCACCATTCAAGATAAGTCGATGGCTTCGATGGGAATCCCCACCGTGTATGGCATCGACAACAACCACGGCACGTCGTATGTAGATGGCGGAATACTCTTCCCACAGCCGCTCAATCAGGCTGCCTCGTTCAATAGCGAGATTCCGCTGAGAGCTTGCGAGATCTGTTCCTATGAGACCCGTGCTGCAAGCATACCTTGGATATATACCCCTACACTCGACCTCGCCCGCGGCTCGTCGTGGCCGAGAATGTGGGAGAGCTATGGCGAAGACCCTCTTGTGAATGCCGTGATGGGTGCACAGGCTGTGCGCGGCTTCCAAGGCGACGACCCCAACCACGTTGATGCCCGCCACTGCGCGGTGAGCATGAAGCACTATATGGCATACGGAGCCGCAGTCAACGGCCTCGACCGCACACCGTCGTCGGTTACCGACCGCGATATGCGTGAGAAATATTTCGCTCCCTTCCTTGCCGCTGCCCGCGCCGGAGCACTCACTGTGATGGTGAACTCAGCCATCAACAATGGCATTCCCTTCCACGCCAACCGTGAGTATATCACCGTGTGGCTCAAGGAACAGCTCAATTGGGACGGTATGGTGGTGACCGACTGGGCCGACATCAACAACCTCTACACCCGCGACCACATCGCTGCCGACAAGAAGGATGCAATCCGCATTGCCATCAATGCCGGAATAGATATGGCTATGGAGCCTTACAGCACCGACTTCTGCACACTGCTCAAAGAGCTGGTGGAGGAAGGCGAGGTGCCGATGAGCCGCATCGACGATGCAGTGCGCCGCATCTTGCGACTCAAATATCGCCTCAATCTCTTTGAGAAGCCCTATAACAGTTTCAAAGACTATCCCAAATTTGGCTGCAAAGAGCATGCCGATTTTGCTACCCGTGCCGCCGAGGAAAGCGAAGTGTTGCTAAAGAACGACGACAACCTGCTTCCGCTGAAGAAGGGCATGAAGATTCTCGTAACCGGACCGAATGCCAATGCCATGCGCTGCCTCAATGGCGGCTGGAGCTATACTTGGCAGGGACATAAGGCCGACGAGTTTGCGCAGCAATACAACACCATCTATGAGGCTATGTGCAACAAGTTTGGCGCCGACAATGTGATTCTTGAGCAGGGCGTGAAATATCTGCCCACTATCGACAGCAACAACAACTGGCGCGACGATAACGCCGACGAGCTGGGTAAGGCTGTTGCCGCTGCACAGAATGTGGATGTGGTGGTAGCTTGCATCGGCGAGAACTCCTACTGCGAAACTCCGGGCAACATCAAGGACATGTGGCTCTCGGAGAACCAGCGCAACCTCGTGAAAGCCCTTGCCGCTACCGGAAAGCCCGTTGTGCTCATTCTCAATGAAGGACGTCCGCGTGTGATTTCAGACATTGTGCCGCTTGCAAAGGCTATTGTGAACATTATGCTGCCCGGCAACTATGGTGCCGATGCACTTGCCAATCTGCTTGCCGGCGATGCCAACTTCAGCGCCAAGATGCCAATGACCTATCCGAGCAGCGTAAACGCTTTTGCCACCTACGACTACAAGCCGTGTGAGAACGTGGCTACAATGTCGGGTGCCTACGACTACGACGCTCAGCTCTATGTGCAGTGGCAGTTTGGCGAGGGTATGAGCTACACCACTTTCGGTTACAGCAACCTCAGAGTGGATAAGAGCGAGTTTACTGCCGACGACGACCTTACTTTCACCGTCGATGTCACCAACACCGGAAAGGTAGCCGGCAAGGAGCCTGTGCTCCTCTTTGTGAGCGACCTCGTGGCAAGCATCTCGCCCGACATTCGCCGCCTGCGTGCTTTCACCAAGATTGACCTCAAGCCGGGTGAGACACGCACCGTGAAGCTCACCGTGAAGGCTGCCGACCTTGCCTTTGTGGGAGCCGACCTCAAGTGGGTTCTTGAGAAAGGTGATTTCACCGCCACTTGCGGCACCGAGAAGGTAGGATTGAAGTGCACCGCTACCCACCGCTGGGACACCCCAAATAAGGACTGATTCCAACACTGAATATTAGAAAAATTGTGTAAAAAATTAAAGTGCAACTTTGGAAAATCTAAAGTTGCACTTTAAATTTTACATAGCCAAAACCGCGCGAGAGATATGCCAGAGCGTGTTTTTGGTAAAATAAAAATTGCTTTTATATGTCGCGAATATTCACGGCTATTGGCTGAATAGAATCGCCATCGTAGATTACGGTGGAGCTTGTCACTGCCGGTAACATCGAAGCCAAATATTTCATATTTCCGGAGTAGTCGGCTTGGTAGGTTTGTCCCGATTTTACCTCATAAAGTTGGATAGCGCCATCGCTTTGAACCATTATATCCACCTCCTTGCCCGAATGCTCCCGATAAAAGTTGATTATCGGCTCTTCACCGATATTATATTTGCCCTTTATAATCTCGCTAATTGCGAAATTCTCAAAAATAGCCCCACGCATCGGGTGCTTCGCAAGTTGAGCCTCAGTGTTGATTCCAAGAAGGAAGCACAGGAGCCCTGTGTCGTAGAAATACACCTTTGGCATCTTGGTGAGACGCTTAGGAATGTTTGCGTAGAAAGGACGTACGGCAAAAGCTATGTAGGATGTGGTGAGAATAGAGAACCATTCGGAGATAGTCACCGAGCTTACTCCTACGTCTTTCGATAGCGTTGAGGCGTTAAATTCCGATCCTGCACGTGCCGCAAGCAACCGAATGAAATTGTCGAACTGGAGCAGGTTCTTCACCTTTAGCAAGTCGAGCACATCGCGCTTCACGTAAGTGTCATAGTAGTTACTGAAAAACATCTTGATAGGAGCACCTTTCACCACAGTCCCGGGATAAAGCCCACGAAGCATTAGCGAGTCGGTCGATTTTTTCATTTGTTCCTCCGTCAATTCTTTCAGCGACAAAGGCAATAGTGTGAACACAGCCACTCTACCGGCAAGCGACTGCGACATTGATGCCATCAAAGAGAAGTTGCTGCTGCCTGTGATTACGTATCGCAGGGTGCTGTCTTCATCGACTCTCACTTGAATCATCGAAAGCAGTTGGGGCACATTCTGCACCTCGTCGATAATCATGTGCGGTCCGTAGAAGTTGAGAAAGCCAATAGGGTCGTTTATCGCAGCACTGCGCATAGCCAAGTCTTCGAGATTCACATATTTGTAATCCGAAAACAAGTTTTTGCACAGTGATGTTTTTCCCGATTGACGTGGTCCTGTCACGCAAATCACTGGGAAATATTGCTGTGCTACAAGCATTTGGCTTGCGATAGCTCTGTCGATAAATTTAGCCATACTTTAGAAATTTATAAGTTCTACTTTAAATTTTACACAAAGTAACTACAAATTTTCCATTTCGCCAAATATTTCATCGTTTTTGTGAAAACTAAAGTGCAACTTTGGAAAATCTAAAGTTGCACTTTA
>JBJFEF010000336.1:0-4069 GCA_051890435.1 Muribaculaceae bacterium | reverse complement strand
GGTCGCGCCGAGGGCATTGCCGAAGGTCGCGCCGAGGGCATTGCAATTGCTGTTAAAGCAATGTATTCAAATGGAATGGACGTAGCGACAATTGCTGCAACAATGAACATGACTTCCGAGCAAGTCAGAGAAATTCTTTGCCTATAACGAATGGCAGTGTAACCATTTTGCTGATTCTGTACTTTAGAGGGTGTGATACTATCCGCTAAAAATGTTTGAGCCAATAGATTTTAGGGTTGATTCCATTAGTAGGAGTCAACCCTTTTTAGGATAAAAACGCCCCTGGCGGAGTGACCGGCAGGGGCGTTTTTGTTATTTAATCAATTGATGCTGAAGCACCGGGGATTAGTCGCTGCACTTTGCGCAGAGGAACTCGCGGTTCAAGCGGGCGATGTTGCTGAGCTTGATGTTCTTCGGGCACTCGGCGGCGCAAGCACCGGTGTTGGTGCAGTTACCGAAACCAAGCTCGTCCATCTTAGCAACCATAGCCTTTACGCGACGTTTTGCTTCAACCTGACCTTGGGGCAGGAGTGCAAACTGGCTGACTTTAGCCGAAACGAAGAGCATAGCCGATCCGTTCTTGCAAGCTGCAACGCAAGCGCCACAACCGATGCAAGTGGCAGAGTCCATAGCCTCGTCGGCAGCAGTCTTGGCGATAGGGAGAGCATTAGCATCCTGAGCGCCACCGCAGTTGAACGAAACGTAACCGCCTGCCTGCTGGATTTTGTCGAAGGCGTTGCGATCGACCATAAGGTCCTTGATTACGGGGAATGCAGCCGAGCGCCAAGGCTCAACGGTGATAGTTTCGCCGTCCTGGAAGCGACGCATATAGAGCTGGCAAGTGGTGGCTCCTGTAGCGGGACCGTGAGGATGTCCGTTGATGTAGAGCGAGCACATACCGCAGATACCTTCGCGGCAGTCGTGGTCGAACACGATAGGCTCTTCGCCCTTCTCCACGAGTTGCTCATTGAGGATATCAAGAGTCTCAAGGAAAGAAGTGTCGGTGTCAGTATCTACAGTGTAGGTCTTGAATTCTCCCTTAGCCTTGGGAGAGGCCTGACGCCATACTTTGAGATTTACTGTTATATTTGCCATTATTGATTTCCTTTCTTTCGGTTAATTATGATTTATAATTACGTGTTTGAACCTTGATAGCCTCATATTCGAGTGGTTCTTTAATCAATGAAGGAGCCTTCTCGTCGTCGCCCTCATACTTCCAGCACGAAACGTAGAAGTAGTTGGCGTCGTCGCGCTTAGCCTCGCCTTCCTCGGTCTGATACTCTTCGCGGAAGTGACCGCCGCAGCTTTCGTTGCGGTTGAGGGCATCGTAGGCGATAAGCTCACCCATGGTGATGAAGTCGCGGAGGCGGAATGCCTTGTCGAGCTCGATGTTCATGCCGTCTTGAGTGCCGGGGATGAAGAGGTTGGTCTCAAATTCCTTGCGGATTTTCTTGAGTTCAACGAGTGCTTTCTCAAGACCTTCTTTTGTGCGACCCATACCCACATACTCCCACATAATGTGTCCGAGTTCCTTGTGGATAGAATCAACTGAGCGCTTGCCCTTGATGTTCATGAGCTTGTCCATCTCTGCCTGGCACTTCTTCTCAGCCTCGTCGAATTCCTTGGTGTCGGTGCTGAAGTGAGGCACAGTGATTTGGTCGCTGAGATAGTTCTGGATAGTGTAAGGAAGCACGAAGTAACCGTCGGCAAGACCCTGCATAAGAGCCGAAGCACCGAGGCGGTTAGCGCCGTGGTCAGAGAAGTTACACTCACCGATTGCAAACAATCCCTTGACTGAAGTCTGGAGCTCATAGTCAACCCAGATACCACCCATTGTGTAGTGGATAGCGGGGAATATCATCATCGGGTTGTAATATTTCACGCCATTCATTTCGCGGGCGAACTCGCCTGGATTAACGTCGGTAATCTCCTCATACATGTCGAAGAGGTTGCCATAGCGCTGGCGCACTGTGTCGATACCAAGGCGATTGATAGCCTCAGAGAAGTCGAGGAACACAGCAAGGCCGGTGTTGTTCACGCCGAAGCCCTTGTCGCAACGCTCCTTGGCAGCACGCGAAGCAACGTCGCGCGGCACGAGGTTACCGAATGCCGGATAGCGGCGCTCCAAGTAGTAGTCGCGATCCTCTTCGGGGATGTCGCTACCCTTGATTTCGCCCTTCTGGAGTTTCTTGGCATCTTCAATCTTCTTAGGCACCCAGATGCGGCCGTCGTTACGGAGCGACTCCGACATAAGGGTAAGTTTCGACTGCTTGTCGCCGTGCACGGGGATACAAGTGGGGTGAATCTGCACATAGGCAGGATTTGCAAAGTAAGCGCCCTTGCGGTAGCAAGCTACGGCAGCGCTACAGTTGCAGCCCATTGCATTTGTTGAAAGGAAATATGTGTTACCGTAACCGCCGGTGGCGATAACCACAGCGTGAGCAGCAAAGCGCTCAAACTTGCCGGTTACGAGGTTTTTGGCGATGATACCGCGAGCGCGACCGTCGATGATAACCACGTCGTGCATCTCATAGCGGTTGAAGCTCTTCACCTTACCAAGCTGGATTTGGCGGTTGAGCGAAGAATAAGCACCGAGGAGGAGCTGCTGTCCGGTCTGACCCTTGGCATAGAATGTACGCGATACCTGAGCTCCACCGAATGAGCGGTTGGCAAGAGTGCCACCATATTCGCGGGCGAAGGGCACGCCCTGAGCTACACACTGGTCGATGATGTTGTTTGAGACCTCGGCAAGGCGGTAAACGTTGGCCTCACGAGCGCGGTAGTCACCACCCTTCACAGTGTCGTAGAAGAGGCGATAAACCGAGTCACCATCGTTCTGATAGTTTTTTGCAGCATTGATACCACCCTGTGCAGCGATAGAGTGAGCGCGGCGGGGTGAATCCTGGATGCAGAAGTTGAGCACGTTGAAACCCATCTCAGCGAGAGTAGAGGCAGCCGAAGCACCGGCAAGACCTGTACCTACCACGATGATGTCGAGGCGACGCTTGTTGGCGGGGTTCACAAGTTTTTGATGTGCTTTATAGTTAGTCCACTTCTCAGCTACGGGACCTTCGGGAATCTTAGAGTCGATTACAGGCTGAGCAGCGGCGGTAGTTTTCTTGTTATCTTCCATTTTTGAAATTACAATTTAATTGTTAATAGAATTTACTCAGCTTAATGTTTATTGAGCAACTTTCTCGTTGCAGCACTCGCCGGCAGCCTTAGGGCACTCGGCTTTGAGCTCTTCGCAGCAAGGATGAGCAGCAGCCTTGTCGCACTTGCCTTCGCATTTGCCGCCTTCGCACTCACCGCCTTTGCAGCAAGCAGCAGCCTCAGCACACTGTGCCTCGGGGCAGCAAGCCTCAGCAGCCTCGGGGCATCCGCCCTTGTGGCATGCAGGAGCCTCGGTGCACTCACCGTGGTGACCGTGGCAAGCCTTCTCCATAATCTTGAGCTCATAGGCAGGAACCTTTTGAGCTGAGCACTCGGGGCACTGAGCCTTGAAAGTGAACACAACAGCCTCAACAGCGAAGAGGAGGCTGACGATGGTAGCCCAAGCGCAAGCTGTCTTCTTGAGGCGTGGCAACCAAGCTGTGTTGTTAGTACCAAGCGACTGGAAGGCACTCCAGAAACCGTGAGTCATGTGGAACCAGAGGGCAGCGAAGCCGATGAGATAAACTACGAGGACAGCCCATCCAAGAGACCCACCGAATTGCAGCATGATTTGACCCCATCCGTCGGCGGGAGCCACCTCATTGGCGCAGCAGGGAAGAATCTCGGCAAGCATCATGCGTCCCCAGAATTGATAGAGGTGAAGCACTGTGAAGCAGGCTATCACCACGCCGAGGGCGAGCATGTTTTGCGAAGCCCACTCAACCGACTTGGGGCGAGCGGTAACGTTGTAGGAATCATTTCCGCGGGCTTTCTTGTTTTGGATAGTAAGCCAGAAAGCGTAGATGATGTGAATTACGAATAGTGCTGCAAGACCAAGAGTAGCGGCAATAGCATACCAATTGGCTCCAAGAATACCGCAAACCTTGTTGTAAGCCTCGGGGCTAAAGATTGCAAC